>NZ_KI914916.1:144743-155971 GCF_000520575.1 Arthrobacter sp. I3 | reverse complement strand
ACCTCCGTCGATTCTGTCGACGCCGTCCTCGAGCGTCTGCGCGCCCCCGGCGCCGAACTCGTGGGGGAGGTGGCAGAGCTTGGGGAGATCTACCGTTACTGCTACGTCCGCGGCCACGCCGGGATCATCATCGGGCTGGTCGAGGAGCTCCGCTGACGTTCCGTCACTGCTTCAGGCCGACGCTGTTTCACGGAGGTATTGGCGGAGTCCGGGGATTGCGAAGTCCACTTTGCCGTAGCCTGCTGACTCGATCAGGCCCGCGGCGATGAGTCTCTTTCTGTACTTGGACACCACGTTGGGCTTGGCCGTCATGATGTTTCCGATCAGGCCCGCTGCGGATGGTCCATCCTGAAGGGCCATGGCGTCGAGGAACTCACGGTCCTTGTCCGAGATATCCGATAGTGCTGACTCGACGACTACTAATGTGTTTCGTCTTTGAGCGGCGCTGA
The DNA here is from genome assembly GCF_000520575.1 of Arthrobacter sp. I3. Taxonomy (NCBI): domain Bacteria; kingdom Bacillati; phylum Actinomycetota; class Actinomycetes; order Micrococcales; family Micrococcaceae; genus Arthrobacter; species Arthrobacter sp. I3. The sequence continues at coordinate 155,522 of NZ_KI914916.1, read as the reverse complement.
TGGCGCTGTGCACGCTGCTCTCATCCAGTTTCCAGCAGGCCTTTCCCGCCTCCAGCCAGAGGTAATAGCCCACAAGCTGAATAAGGAAGGGGTAGCCCTCGGTAGCCTCCGCGGCCTCACTGACGAGGCCGGGGGAGACGTCTATTCCTCCCTCACTGAAGAGCTCGCTGTAGGACGCGGTGACTTCGGCGATGGCTGCCTCGTGGAGATTGATCCTGTCAGCGCGTCGCAGGAAGGTCGCCACCCCCTCGTTGAGGAGGTCGGAGACTGCGGATGGCAGGCCGGCGAAGATGAGGCCGATGGGCAGTCCGTCGCGGATGAAGTGCTGCACTTCAGCGGCCAGTTGGGATATTTCTGTGCGGTCGACCGCATGTATCTCGTCGATGGTGATAACGAGTCCTGTACCTTTTGCGTCCAACAGCCGCAGAAGTTCGTTCCCGGTCCGTCGCCAATCGGCACTCCGTTCCGGGGGGAGCTGGGTTGTTAGTCCGAACCCTGCCGCCGAGAATGCCGTGATTTTCCGGGTCGGGGGCCCGTCGCCGAGTTCCTCGACCAGCCGCAGCATGTCGTCGCCGATTCCGGCGAGGAAACCGGGGTTTGCTGTTCGGGAGATTACGGCCCAGCCGTGAGTCCCCGCGATCCGTTCTGCGGCGCTCAGCATGACTGTCTTGCCGATGCCTCTGGATCCGGTGATGATGGTCAAAAGCCCGGGTGCTCCCGAGCCTTGCTGCAGTCCGTACTCGAATTCGTCCAAGAGCCCGGCCCGCCCAATCAGGTCCGGCGGCGTGGCTCCGGCGGTGGGCTTGAAGGGGTTCCGCACCGGGACCTCCAGGGTGTAAGTAGGTGAAAGTGGTGAAAGTGGTGAAACTCGGCCAGTTTACCACCCTTGACATCCGGCCAGCAGCCGCGGCTAAGCGGCCTGAGTAAGAGCCGGCGGGGGGAGTAGGGCGTAGTAGGGCGTTAGCGCCCTAAGGAAGAAGTGGCCGGATTGCCTGTTTGCCGCTGACCTAGTCGGGGCGCTGGCTTTGCTGCCGTGGACCCGCAGGAGGCTGAGTGAGGCCTCGGAGCCGCGCTGTGAACGGGCGTAACCAGCACGGCTAAACACAACGACTGATCGCGAGCACTGACCCGCGGCAATTAGGCTGACCTCGTGCATGAGAGAAAGTGGCCCTTACTGATCGGCCGGATCTGCCTCGGAATCGTCAGTGCGGGCCTCCTGGTATTCGGCGCGATTGTCGCTGCCGTTCCGATGGGCGCAGACGTGGGGCTGTATCGGGCGAACGGTCTCGCTACGTTCGGACTGGGACTTTTTGGCGGCCTTCTCGTGCTCGTGCCATATCGGCAAGTCGAACGGTGGGCGTGGTACGCGCTTTGGTTCTACCCGCTGTTCTGGGCCGCCCACCTGATTGGTCAGCTTCCGCCGGGTACTGACCATATCCACCAGGTCGTCTTCATCGCCCTTTCGCTGACCGGGCTCTTACTGCCGGTTCGGACTTTCTTCCCTCGCGCAAAGAGTTCAGAGCACGGTGGCGAAGGTGCCGCCTCTTAGCGCAACATTTCGACCGACTTTCCTCCGTCTCAAGGCCCTGTCCAAGGCCTCTCTCCGCATATGATTCAAACGCCGATAATCAACATTATGTCAAGTAGCAGTGATTCCATGGCAGTATCTGCAGATTAAGACCCGGTGACGTGCCCTCCCAGGTAGCCAAAGACAAACCGGGCCTTGACGCCTATGCTCGGTTCAGCGTTCATTCTCAAGGGGGAACATGGATCGCGTCTGGCGCCTGCGAATGGTGATTTCCGTCCTGGCGGCGGCATTGCTCATGACATCATGTGCAGCCACCCCATCAGGAGTGCCGGGATCAGCAGCATCTACCCCCACAGCTTCCGGTACCGCCGCAACATCGCCGGGTGCCCCGACCAGTTCCGTGAGCAACAGCCCCGTCCCGGCCACCTCCGGCGCGCCGCAGGAAACGTGCGCAGCTTTCCTGCCTGCAGCGCCTTGCGCCACCTACAGCAGCGTCGCTGCAACATCGAACGGCAAGGCGCTGCGGTGGGCGGCGGCCGGGACGATCACGGTGCGGCTGGCCTCCGTCGAAGATACTCTGCAGCTGGCCATGAGAACGGACTGCTCCCCCATCAGCGGGCCAGCCACAATTGCTGGAAACACCCTTACCATCGAAAAAATCGCCACTGGCGCCAGCGGCTGCATCGGCGCTGCCGGTGAACATCAAGCTTGGCTTCACGAATTATTGAAACGTCCCATTTCAATGACCTATACGCAGGACACTTTGACCTGGACGAGCGGGACAAATACGCTCAGCTTCCAAGCTGAGTAACCACGGTTTGAGAACATTGCGGACGTCCCGGGGTGGTCCGCTTCCCTGCACGCCCCCGACGGCGACAATTGAGCTGCCGGATAGGCGCCGAATCCACGGGAGGCTCCCAGCACGGCTGCCATTGGGCTGCCGGGTTCACGGCCGGGCGGACTCCCCTGGATCGCTCCCGGTCCTGTCAGCCCCGCTCCCCTGCCGGTCGGCAGCGGTGAACGGTTCCTCGAAGGGTTGTTGCTTGCCCCCGCGCTCGGTGTGACCGGTGATTGTCCTGCCTGGGTCCGAGGACGGGCGGCGGCGCAAGTTGTCCAGGCCGGCTGCCCAGCCGATGGGCGCCCCCAGCCATTCTCGGGCAGGTCCAGCCAGGAAGCCGAGGGCTCGGATTCCTGCACGTCACTCCCCACGGGCTCCTTGCCTGGTGGAAGCTTGCGCCCCGCGTGGCAATCCGTACCTTGACCTTCGTCTGCGTATCAAGGCGTGCGGTGGGCCGGGGCGAACTGCGCCGCGCGGTTGGTTTCTTCGGCGCGGATGAGGTGCACGAGCGCGTTGATGAGGGCCAGGTGGGTGAAGGCCTGTGGGAAGTTGCCGAGGTGACGGCCGCTCAACGGATCCAGCTCCTCAGCGTAGAGGCCCAAGGGACTGGCAAGGGACAGCAGTCGTTCGCACAGTGCCTTGGCGCGTACCACCTCTCCGATCTCGACCAGGGCGGAGACAAGCCAGAACGAGCAGGTCGTGAAGGTCCCTTCGTCGCCGGTGAGACCGTCGTCGGTCTGTTCGGGGCGGTATCGCAGGACGAGTCCGTCCCGGGTGAGTTCATCGGCGATGGCCAAGACCGTGGCGCGCACGCGTGGATCGTTGGCGGGCAGGAATCGGACGAGCGGAACAAGGAGAAGCGAGGCATCGAGGTTCGTGGTGCCGTAGGACTGGACAAACACGCCTCGGTCGTCGACGCCATTGCGGCAGATGTCCTCATGAATCTCCGTGGCGATGGCGTCCCATTTCCGGGCGTAATCAGCCTGACCGTGCAGGCGTGCCAGCCGGGCACCGCGATCCAGGGCGACCCAGCACATGAGCTTTGAGGAGGTGAAGGGCTTCGGTTCCCCACGGACCTCCCAGATGCCGTGGTCGGGGTCCCGCCAGTGGGCCGCAGCTTGCTCGACCTGGCGGAGCAGGACGGGCCAGAGCGGCTCGGGAAGCTGGTCACGGGATTTGGCGTGGAGGTAGACGGAGTCCAGCATCGTGCCCCAGACGTCAAGCTGGCGCTGGTGGGCGGCAGCGTTGCCGATCCGGACGGGGCGGGCGCTGTCGTAGCCGCCGAGTCCCTCGACAGTAACCTCGGGAAGGTCCCTTGCACCGTCGATGCCGTACATGATCTGCAGGTCGTCTTCGGCAGCGACGTCGCGGATGAAAGCGAAGAAGTCGTCGGCTTCCCGGTCCAGGCCGAGGGTGTAGAGGGCCCAGAGCGCGAACGTGGAATCGCGCACCCACGTGTACCGGTAGTCCCAGTTCCGCTCTCCCCCGGGCGTCTCGGGCAGCGAGGTGGTGGGCGCCGCGACCAGAGCCCCAGTCGGCGCGTAGGTGAGGCCCTTCAACGTCAGCGCGCTGCGCTGCAGCTGCTCCCGCCACGGGTGGTCGGGGAACTCGCCCCCGGTGATCCATTGCCGCCAGAACTCAGTGGTCTGCCACTGCTTGCGCGTGGCTTCTTCCCACGTCCGCGGCGGGGGCAGCGACCCCCAGGAGAGCGCGATAAAAGCCTGCTCGCCCTCGGTCATCCGGCTGCGGATGGCCACGATGGAGTCCTCGATGCCCAGCCGGCGGTCGGTAGTCAGACGCAGCACCGGATCCCCCTCGTCGCCGCTGACGGTCACGGCCTCTCCGTATCCGGGGCTGGAGAACTCCCACCGTGCCCGGCGCTGGCCGTAGCCGAAGACCGGCTCGCACAGCACGGACAGCTCAACCGCACCGTTGACGCACCGGACGGTGCGAAGCAGGCAATGCTCGGCCTCGTAGTTCGTCGGCGGGCGGCGGTACCGGCGGGCCCTCTCGTCGGTGTGGTGCCACGGACCCATCACCAGGGCATCCCTCACGATCAGCCAGCCCGTCCTGGTCTGCCAGGTGGTCTCCAGGATCAAGCTGCCGGGTAGATAGCGGCGCGCAGTGGGCTCCCGAACGCCGTACGGCGCCACCTTGAAGCCACCCGCGGCGCGGTCGAGGATAGTCGAGAACACACTCGGTGAGTCGTGACGCGGGACGCACATCCACTCGACCTGCCCGCTCGATGCAATCAAGCAGTTGGCCTCACAGTCAGACAAAAACCCATAGTCGGCGATCGGGGGATACGGGCTCGTGCCGGCCCCTGGCCGCCGTCTCTCTTCTGCCCCTGACCGGGCGTCGATCCTCACCACCCCAGTATGTTCCCCTCAGGGCGGAAACGGGACCCCGGCAACCTGGACGATTTCCTCCCCAACAGCCAGTGCCGCACCGCAGAGGACGACGGCGATGAGGCGGCTAAGATCTCGAACGTCCGCCGGCCAACGAGGCGCTGAACCTGAATTCCTTACATGCTCGAAGGCCCCCTCGACCCGGGATAGCGTTGACCCGCTCAGCCAATCCTTGGGATTGTCGATGGATCGACAAGATGAACGGCGCAGGATGGATCTCATGTCACAGGTACTGCGTTTCGATCATGTTGGTATCACCGTTGCCGATCTCAACGAGGTGACGGCGTTCTTCGTCGGTCTGGGTCTTGAAGTAGAAGGCACGCCGATGTTCGTCGAGGGCGAGTTCCTCGACACGGTCATCGGCATCCCCGGCTCCCGTACCGAGATCGTCATGCTGCGGCCGCCCGACGGAGGTACCCGGCTGGAGCTCTCGACCTTTGTCCGGCCCGACCACCAGCTTGGATCGCCCGCGGCGATGGCCAATGAGTTGGGGCTGCGCAATGTGGCCTTCGAGGTCGACGACCTCCAGGCGGTCGTCGACCGGCTGGCCGCGGACGGCTACGGGCTGGTCGGCGACATCGGCCAGTACGAGAACATCTGGCGCATGGCCTAGGTGCGCGGCCCGGAGGGGATTATCGTGTCCCTGGCCGAGCGGATCGGCTGACCCTCCAGCTCCAGACCGGTTAGCACGCCCGCGCCATAGGCCTTGTCAGGGCCCCGCCGAGTGGTGACATGATGGGCGCATGAGCCGAGTCACGTGCGATCTGACCATCTCCCTCGACGGATTCATTGCCGGTTCGAACCAAAGCTTCACGGAACCCCTGGGCGAGAACGGAGAACTGCTCCACACGTGGATGTTCGAAGAAGCCGAGTCCAACGCAGCCGAGCTCGAAGGCATCCTCGCCGCCGGCGCCTACATCATGGGCCGGAACATGTACGCCGGTCCCGGGGCATGGGATGAGCAGTGGCGGGGATGGTGGGGTGAGGAACCGCCCTATCACGCACCCGTCTTCGTTCTCACCCATCACCCCCGCGAGCCCCTGGAAATGGAGGGCGGCACAACGTTCAACTTCTTGGCCGATGGGATCGAATCGGCGCTGGCCCAGGCGCGGAAGGCCGCTGGGAGCAAGGACGTGGCCATAGCCGGAGGAGCGCAGACCGCCCGGCAATTCCTTTCGGCGGGGCTGATCGACGAGCTGCGGCTTCACATTGCGCCCATAGTCCTGGGCGCGGGCGAGCGGCTGCTGGACGGCGTGACGGACCTGATGCTTGAGCCGACGGACGTGAGCGGTTCCAGCCTCGTCACCCACGTGCGCTATCGGGTAATCCACTGACAGGCCGACCCTTAGTCGGACGTCACTCGGCGGACGCTTCGGCGCTGGCGCCGCGCCCGAACATGAATGCTCCCATCGTCCGGAACTGCCCGTTCAAGTGGCGGAGGAGTTCATCATCCACCACGTGCCGGCTGATGTCCCGGTCGGTGGGGCTCAGCTGCCAAAACGGAAGGTGATCACCACTCCGATCTGCGCGAACACGCCAGCCAGAAGCATCGCGGACCTAGGGTTGCCGAAGTTGAGCGTCCACCCCAGTCCGAACCGTCGCGGAACCATCAGCGCGTGGTCTTCGCGGTTGATATAGACCAGGCCACCGCGCCAGTACTTGTCGTCGTCCCGGTGGGTCAGCCCCGTGTCCCTTTCACCCTCATCCCGCTCGCGGTTGTTCCTGGCCAGGACCACGATGGCAACCACGACGGCGGCCAGGATCGGGAGCGCGACCACCAGTCCCGCCCACGGCGTGACCGTCCCGGTCCACATCAACAGCGACGAGCCCAGCATCCCCACGTCGATCATCGGGACCAGCCCGAGGAGCGCTTTGACGCCCAGCGACATGTACTGCCGGTACCAGCGCGCCGAGGCCAGCGGGCGGGCCGGGTCGAGGTCGGGCCGGCTGTGGAAAATGGCCGCCGCGATACCCACGAGCAGCCCGGTCACACCGATTTGCACGAACACCAGAGAGAACGCGGAGACCACCGACTTGGCCGCCAGCCGGTTCGGCGCGCCGTTCGCGCCGTGGTGGACCGCGAGCGCGTCGGGCATCGACGGGACTACGGCGGCGGCGATCCCGCAGGAGGCTACCCGCCGTCGGTAGATACGGGTCTGGCTGGCTACCGTCGGGTCGTCGGCACGCTGCACCGGTACCCGGACTCCGAACGGCACAGTCGGACTGGTGATCGAGGGCAGCACGAGGGCAAGAGCGAGCAGCAGCGCCGACAACAAGGAGCTCACGGCGATGGCAGCAGTCATGGCACTCCCCCGGGCTGTTTGGTGTCGAATGAAGCGAGCACGCACCGGCAGGTCTGGAAGCTATAGAACAAATATCGGAGCCGGCGAGCCCGGCGCTGCCGGCGCAGCCGGGCATTTACGCAGAGTCTATCGGCAACTTGCGGAGTAGCTTTTGAACGAATGGCTCTCCGAAAGGGAACGGAGATCCCCCGGAAGGGAACCCTCGGCGGCTTATCGGTGCTTTTGTCAGCCAGCGGGGCGCTGGTCGGAATGGATCGTCACCGTGCCGGCGCCGCAGCTAAGTACAAGCGCTTCCCCGGAAGTTTCGAGGCGGCAGTTCTCGCTGCTGATGGTCCGCGGACCGGAGAGCTCTGGCGCTTCCCTGTACCACCGGTAGTGGAAGGCATCGAATTCCGAGTAGATATGGACTACGTCGCCATCAAATTGATCCTGGGTGACGATGATCGAGCGCCCGTCCGGGGCTACTTCACGGACGGTAGTCCCGAAGCAGAGGATCAACGAGACCAGCAGAAAAAGCCCTACGAACGGGGCTGCGGCCATGCCGGCAACGGCTGTCGCCCACCCTGTGATCACTCGAAGCCAGCGGAGGGAGACCCTGCGAATCAGCGACGGAACCAGGAGAAGAAGCCCGGCGCAGCCGACTAAGCCGCCGACCAGGTAGGTCAGGCCAACTATGGCATCCCCGTCAATCCCCCAGAAGAAAATGAGCCGCTGACCATCGGGAGCCAACGGATGTGCCGAGAAGTAGAAGGTCACCCACGTGTAGATGGCGGCAGCAAAAATGAGCAGGGCTGAACCCCAAATCTCCCTACGTCTCATGTTGCGTTGTCCCCAAATCGGCCCGCCCTGGGCGCATGCTAACCCAGAGCACAGTAAGGGTTGGGGCTGAATTCTGCGCCGATCCACGTTCCGCCAGCGTCTTTGCACCTTTGGATCACAGGGTTAGGGTCACGCATCCCCTGGCGGGTGGCGAGCCCCACCAGCAGCAGTGCAGTGACAAGAATCCAAACCAGGCGCCTCTGGCTCCCACTCTTGGTCCGGTTCTCCCCCATTGTCATAACCGGAGTCTAGCGTCGGACACACCGGCCCAACTCAGAAGCAACCAGCCCCCTTCAGCCGTAACTTTTCTCCATTAGACGCGGGAGAGTCCTGAGGAGTCCGCGGTGACAGTGGACCCGGACGGCAGTCCGAGGAGCCTCATGCACCGCCAGATGGCGCCAACCATGCGTTAGCCGTAATACGGCAAAGAGCAACGTTTGTCGGTCCATCCGGCTACACTGAACCTATCGAACATATATTCGAATACGGGTGTGTTGTGGGCGTTGTTGTCGGTCCCCGCGTGATAGACGCGGGAATGTCGTTGCTGTCGGTGCTGATCTCTCCGGTCCCCGTCGCGGCCGGGTACCCCTCGCCGGCCCAGGATTACTTTGATGGGCGGATTGACCTGAACGAGCATCTGATCAAGGACATCACCAGCACCTACGTCGTACGGGTCTCCGGAGACTCGATGGAACGCGCCGGCATCAGCGACGGCGATGAACTGATCGTCAACCGCGCCCTGGAACCCAAGGACGGGTCCGTGGTCATCGCCGTCCTGGACGGAGAGTTGACCATCAAGCGGCTGCGGATCACGGCCGCCGGCGTCGTGCTGCAGGCAGAGAATCCGGCCTACCCGGACATCCGGGTTCCGTCCCTGTCGGATCTGGTCATCTGGGGCGTCGCGACCCGGTGCCTGCACCATGTTTGAGGCACACCATGTCTAAACCCTCCCCGATGCGGCGGATGCCGCAGATCGCTCACGTGGATGTGAACTGCTTCTACGCCTCGGCCGAGCGGGCATTCGACCCGTCCCTCGAAGGCCGGCCCGTCGTCGTCCTGTCCAACAACGACGGCTGCGCCGTCACCCGGTCCGCCGAAGCCAAGGCTCTCGGGATCGGCCTCGGTGAACCATGGTTCAAGCTCGCCCCGCGGGCCAAGGAGTGGGGACTTGTTGCCCTCTCGAGCAATTACGAGCTTTACGGGGACATCAGCGCCCGGGTGATGGAACTGCTGGGCCGCTACAGCGCCTGGTTGGAGGTTTACAGCATCGACGAGGCCTTCCTGGGCGTCAAAGGCGCGCCGGAGGACCTGCTGGTCCTGGGCCAGACCATGAAGGCAGCCGTGAAGCGCAACGTCGGGGTTCCGGTCTGCGTCGGGATCGCCGGGACCAAGACCCTGGCGAAATTGGCCAACAAATGGGCCAAGCACAACCCGGCCTTCGACGGGGTCTGCCACTGGGACTCTGTGCCCGCCGCCGCCCGGGAAGCGCTCATGGGCCGGCTGTCTGTGATCGAAATCTGGGGCGTCGCGACGCGGCTGACCAAACGCCTCAACGCCTTAGGTCTCCAGTCCATCCTTGACCTGTCCCGGGCCGACCCGGTGATGATCCGGGACCGCTTCTCCGTGGTCATGATGCGCACCGTCCTGGAACTGCAGGGCACCCCGTGCATCCCGATGGAGGAAGAACGGATCGGCCGGGACCAGCTCATCTTCTCGCGCTCCTTCGCCACCCCCATCACCACCGCGGCCGGGATGCGGCAGGTCCTGTCCGTCTACGGCCAGCAGGCTTCAGCGCGGCTGGCCAAACACAGCCTCCAGGCCAAAGTCCTCACCGCCTTCGCCGGCACCTCGCACTTCAACCCGAACGACACCTCCTACCCCTCGGTGTGCGTGCCGCTGCCCATGCCCACCGCCGATCCCGTCCTGCTCACCCGCGCCGCCCACGCCCTCCTGCCCCACATCCAGGAAGGCATCAAATACGCCCGGGCCGGCATCATGGTCACCGACCTGCGGCCCACCGGCAACCAGGCACCGCTGGCCCTGTTCCAAAATCCGCACGAGGAATGCCACATCGGAGCCCTCCTGGAAGATGTGACCCGCCGATACGGGCGCGGCTCCATCGGCCTCGGCCACGCCGGCATACGCGGCGGACCGGACTGGACCATGAAACGGGACATGCTCTCCCCCCGCTACACCACCCACTGGGACGAACTCCCCCTCGTCAAAGCCGCCTAACGCCAACACGCCCGCGCAGCACCGCACCACGAAAGACCACCCCCATGACCCTCAGCACCGAAAACCCCGCACGAACCCTTGACCTTCAAGTCCGGCTCGACCCGGCAGGCAAGCCCCTTGCCATCCGGCACGACGGACGGATCTGGCTTGTCGATCCGGCCACCGAACCCCGGCACTGGATCGGCGGTGACGCCGGACGGGGCACCCGAGCACGGCCGCCGCTGGCGGCGCCAACCCGGCCGGTACCGAATACTGGCGCGTCGAGGCCCGGCTGGGGGCCAATTCAGCGCTGCGCACCTTCACGCTGCGCCGGAACCCGCGCTCCGTCCAGTGGCTCCTTGACGACATCAGCGACGGCGGCTAGGCAACGGTGTCACTGAAAAGTCAGCCGATCAACGACCAGACCTGGGCGGGGATCAGGGCAGAATTCACGCTGCCCGCCCTGGAACAGGTCCGCCGCCGCCTCGCCGAACTGATGGACGACCCCGACCCTGTAATGCAGCAGCTCGTCCGCGTCTTCATCGACGACGGCACCTTCTGCCCTGGATTCCAATTCGTCGCCGGCGGCCACCTCCACCCGACCGTCGTCGACCTTTTCCAGCGCGCCATAGAACTGAAGGTTCCGCACAACTACTTCACGGCCTGGAT
>NZ_KI914916.1:142430-144643 GCF_000520575.1 Arthrobacter sp. I3 | reverse complement strand
GCCCGGGATTCCAGTTCCTCCCCGGCGGGCGGCTCCAGCCAACGGTTATAGCACTCTTCAGCAGGGCCATGGAACTGGATATCCCGCACAACTACTTCACCGTCTGGATGATCACCCCGTCCCGGGTACTGGCCGGGAGCCGCCCCGTCGACCACGTGAAGACGGACCCCGCTCCCCTGCTGCGCGTGCTGGAATCCTACCGGTGGCGCTAACGCCGGCCCTTGACGGCGCCGGCGGGGTGCGTAGCGTTGGCCCATGGGACTCATCTACGACAACCCGGACCTCGCCGCCCTGACACTGACCCGGCTCGCCGCCGAAGAATCCGAAGGCCCCGGCGCCCTGGAAGGGCGCATGCGCTCCTACCTCGACGACCTCGGACAGCGCAACGGCACCGGATACCTGGAGCTTGTGGCCATCACCCTCGCACGGATCCATTTCAAATCTTTGGACGATCTGGCCCGGGCCACCGGCGCAGACTCAACAACACTTCTTGATACCGCCGAAACAGAAATCCTGGGGGACCACTAGGCGTCCCCACGCGGCGACATTTCCGCCAGCTTACGGTGTACTAATTTTTCCTGCTTGGATCTCGAGAGCTCCGTCGAGCGCTGATGAGAGGTTCCGCCAGCGTTCCGACCAGTCCTCGAAAGCAACCTGCTCAGCCCGTGCGGTTAGCTTGTTGATAACGCTCTCCTTCTTTCCGTCGACTACTGCGAAGCCCATGAGCGCGTTGTTGGGATCAATGAGGAACTGTTTGAAGTGATTGGGTGAGTCCTTGTGTACTTCAAGGACCCATTCGTCCGGGAATAGCCCCTCGATTGAGAAACCGGACCGCGTGAAGACAAACTCGCGATTTGCAGCAAAAGGATCTCCCGCATTCCCAAAGAACCCTGACAATCCATTGACGGCTTTGATGCCTGCATCATCTCCGTCGAAGAGGCTGATGACGGGTCGTTCTTGCCTCAAAAGGGAGTAATTGGCTCGAAGAAAGCCCGCCAACTCTGATGCTCCGCCTCGGTCCGCAATGTGGGCCCCCCGCAGCGCCGGCCATTCGCATCCTTCCTTACCCTGGGATACGGCCAAGAACCAACGAATGAGATGGCCGTCGGTCTGCCCCTCTACCAGTACCGTTCGCTCACCAAACGAGAAGTAGTCGGAGAAAGCGACTCCCAAGCCCTTTCTAATTGCCTCGGTTGCTTTCTGATGAGACGTGAAAGTCTTCACTACCGTCAGGCCGTCCTCAACTGCAGTCCCGACAACACTGGCCTGATCCTGCGGAACAAAAGCCATGGAGTGGGTTGTGCAGACAAGCGCCGCGGAGTCGGATAATTTGCTCAGCAGCGACAACGCTGACTTCGTGAGTCCTGGGTGGAGGTAGGACTCTGGTTCCTCGATCAGCCAAATGGGAGATTTTCCTCTGAGTTGCTCCTCTTCCGTAACCCACAAGAGCGTGGCCATGAACGCTGCACTCTGAACTCCTTGGCCCTTGCGGTCAAGTCGGGTGCGGAAGGGGTCTTCCATGTAGAAGTCAAAGCCGCTCAACGCGTTCTCGATCGAACCCCCTTCAAAGTCAAATGATGCATGCAGGTTATCGATACCGGCACTCTTAAGGCTGCCGGTGACTTTGGACGCGACGGTTGCGAGCTCTTTCTTCACGTTTTCTAGCTGTGGTTCCAGCGCCCGCACTACGGCTGCCTTCATGAACGGAACTAGAACATCGCCGTACAGCTCCTTGATGCTCTTGGCGGACGGGATGTAATGAATTTCAAACCTGCTGAGGAGATCAGTCACGAGCTGTCTTTGTATCCAACTGATGTTGGCTTGTTGGCCCTTGTCCCCTGGCCGTCTTTGATTGGGGAAGAACGCATATACCGGACTGCCTGTGCCCGAAAAACTCAAATATAGAGGAAACGAGCTGGTCGTCCTCTCAAGCGAGTACAGGTCGAACAGCTTGTCGAGTGCTTGATAGATCTGCAGATCAGCAATGTCCGCCCCGGCACCACGCCGACACTGCTGTCCGTTCTGTGCCTCGCCGTTGTCGCGTTAACCGCGGCCTGCGCGTCTACTCCACCACTAAGCAGGCCGGCCGACGAGCAAACGGTCACCAAACCGGCCGCCGCCACGGCCGCACCGTCGACCGGCGCCGGACTGTCACCAGGCATGACCCTCGCCCCGGCTCCGCCGATTCCGCCTGCCCCCGGGCAGGGTATAGA
>NZ_KI914916.1:139573-142330 GCF_000520575.1 Arthrobacter sp. I3 | reverse complement strand
CGCCGTAGCCAACGGAGCGATGGAGTGCCAGTATTTCACAGCGGGTTCCATGACGCCGGCTTCTGTGCGCCGTGATCCGGGCTTGAGCTCCGGCGATTACGCGATACGGTTCGGCAGCGTTGGCGGCCGCACGTTGATGACCGTGCGCATCCCCTGTGCTTCGTATTCGGTCACGGTCAGCATTGCCGGCGACACGATCACGCCGGATCCGGGGACACTGGAAAGTTCCCTGGGCACGTGCAACTTCCCGTGGGACCAGGAACAGGCCCGGATGAAACGATAACTTCAGGCTCCACTTCACTTTGCCCAGCGGGAGACTGGAATCGTGCTACACAACGCGGAATGGGGAATCACCCTCTACCGGACCCCCTACGAGGCCGGCTGATCCCCCGGTCCCGCCTAAAGGGCGCCAGGCGTGCCGCGGGAGGGGCGCGAGGCTGAGGGCCCGCGGGAATAAGAACCGCCGCCACCATGTTCGTTTCCGGTGTGAAGAACATCGGATTCCTGTCCTTCGGCCATTGGACCGACCACCCGGATTCCGGCACGCGCACCGCGTCGGACGCGCTGTTGCAGGCGATCGACCTCGCGGTCGCGGCCGAGGAGCTGGGTGCGGACGGCGCCTACTTCCGAGTCCACCACTTCGCGCAGCAATACGCCTCCCCGTTCCCGCTGCTCGCTGCGATCGGGGCCCGGACAAGCCGCATCGAGATCGGCACCGGCGTGATCGACATGCGCTACGAGAACCCGCTCTACATGGCGGAGGACGCTGGCGCGGCCGACCTGATCGCGGGCGGCCGGCTGCAGCTGGGCATCAGCAGGGGTTCACCCGAGCAGGTCATCGACGGATGGCGTTACTTCGGCTTCGCCCCCGCCGAGGGCGAGTCGGACGCCGACATGGGCCGCAGGCACGCCGAGCGTCTGCTCGAGGTCCTCACTGGCAAGGGTTTTGCGGCGCCGAACCCCCGCCCGATGTTCCCGAACCCTCCGGGCCTGCTGCGCGTGGAGCCGCACTCAAGGGGGCTGCGCGAGCGCATCTGGTGGGGCTCCGGCTCGAACGCCACGGCCATCTGGGCGGCGAAGCTCGGCATGAACCTGCAGAGCTCCACGCTCAAGGATGATGAGAGCGGCAAGCCCTTCCACGTCCAGCAGGCCGAGCAGATCGAGCTCTACCGGCAGGCCTGGAAGGAGGCGGGGCACGAGCGGGAGCCGCGCGTCTCGGTCAGCCGCAGCATCTTCGCGCTGACGGACGAGCGCGACTGGCAGTACTTCGCCCGCGACCGCCACAGCTCCGACCAGGTGGGCAACATCGACGAGAAAACACGCGCGGTCTTTGGCCGCTCCTACGCCGGTGCCCCGGACGAGCTGGCCGCAAAGCTGGCCGAGGACGAGGCGATCGCCGCGGCAGACACCCTGCTCCTCACGGTCCCGAACCAGCTCGGTGTCGACTACAACGCCCACGTCATCGAGTCGATCCTGAAGTATGTGGCGCCGCAGCTCGGCTGGCGCTGACCCCTCGTGACAGATTCCCCGGGCGCCGCGCCGTCGACACTTGCGGGGTCCAGCATTGCAACGCCAGTGCGACGACGCCGGTCCAGCCGGCACTCACCAGCGCGGCAGCCTTGACGCCGGACGCCACCTCGGCTGAGGCACAGGACGGGCGGCCGCGATGCGCTCGCGACCGCCCGCAGCGACCGGGTGCACCCTGGGCTTAGCGCACCGACTTGCGCTCGTAGATCGCCATCGACCAGGCGTACCCCGCGACCACAAGCACGACGCACCACCCGATTGCCAGCACCGGGCTCCAGTCGAGCGGGGTGCCGAGCAGCAGCCCGCGGATGGCCTCAATGAACGGCGTGAAGGGCTGGTACTGCGCGAACCACTGCAGCCATTCCGGCATCGACTCGGTCGGCACAAAGCCGCTGCTGAGGAAGGGCAGGAAGGTCAGCACGAGGGGGAGGTTGCTGGCGGTCTCGGCCGACTTCGCCTGCATGCCCATGGCCACCCCGAGCCAACTGATCGCGTACGCGATGAGCACGATCAGACCTGCGGCGGAGATCCATTCGACAAACCCGGCGGTCGGGCGGAAGCCAATCAGGAGGCCGACGCCAAGCACGAGCACGACGGCGATAATCGCCTGGATGGTATTGCCGAGCACGTGCCCGGCGAGCACCGCGGCCCGCGAGATCGCCATCGTCCGGAACCGCGCGGTGATGCCCTCGGTCATGTCCATCGACACGGTAGTCGCGATGCCGCCTGCGCTGCCGGCGATGGTCAACAGCAGGATGCCCGGCATGACGTAGGCGACATACGCCTCGCGCCCGCCAGCCGGATCAGCGCCGGGCAGGCCGGCCCCGAGCGTGCCGCCGAACACGAACACGAAGAACAGCAGCAGGACTACCGGCCCCACGATGGTGAACACCGACAGGCCCGGGTAGCGCAGCATGTGCAGCAGGTTGCGGCGCAGCATCGTCACCGAGTCGGCAATGACGTGCGATTGCTGGCGGGTGCCCGGGGCCGTCCGGCGCTTGGCGGCGATGGTGGTCATGATTCGATTCCCTTCGTCTCGACCCGGCCGGTGAGCGCGAAAAACACGTCATCGAGGTCCGGGGTGTGGATGCTGAGGTCGTCGACCTCCAGGTTGGCCGTGTCGAGGCGGTCCAGCACGGTGCGCAGCGCGCCGACACCGCCGTCGCTCGGCACGGTGAGCGAGAGCCCGGCGTCGTCGCGGGCGGATTCGCCGAGCAGCCGGGAGGCGGC
>NZ_KI914916.1:121766-139473 GCF_000520575.1 Arthrobacter sp. I3 | reverse complement strand
CGAGCAGCCGGGAGGCGGCGTCGAGCCGCGCGGCATCGGCGAACCGGAGCCGGATATGTCCGCCCGGCACCAGGCGCTTGAGCTCGTCCGGCGTCCCCTCGGCGACGAGCCGGCCGCCGTCGAGCACCGCAATGCGGTCCGCGAGCTCGTCCGCCTCGTCCAGGTACTGGGTGGTGAGCAGCACGGTGGTGCCGTCCGCGACCAGGCTGCGGACAATGTCCCACATGGTGTGGCGGCTGCGCGGGTCCAGGCCCGTGGTGGGCTCGTCCAGGAAGATGACGCTGGGCGCCGAGACGAGGGTCATGGCGAGGTCGAGGCGGCGCTGCATGCCACCCGAGTAGGTGGCGAGCGGCTTGCGGGCGGCCTCGACGAGGTCGAACTGCTCCAGCAGCTCGGCCACCCGGGTCTTCGAGCGCTTCGCTCCAAGATGGCGCAGCCGGGCCATCAGCAGCAGGTTCTCCTCGCCGGTGAGCAGCTTGTCCACCGCGGAGAACTGGCCGGTGAGGCCGATCGCGGCGCGGACGCCGTCGGGGTCGCGCACGACGTCGCATCCGTTCACCAGTGCCGTGCCGCCGTCGGGCCGCACCAGGGTGGACAGGATGTGCACGGTCGTCGTCTTGCCCGCGCCGTTCGGGCCGAGCAGCGCGGTGACGGTGCCCGCGTCCACGGTGAGGTCGACGTCGTCGAGCACGGCCTTTGCGCCGTAGGACTTCCGCAGCCCGCGGACTTCGATTGCTGGCGTGTTCATGTGCTTCGTTCCCTTCTGTTGGTGGCCCGGAGTCATTGGGCGCGCTGGATGCTGATGTCGCCGTGCTGGGTGCGTGCACGCACTGCGACGGTCTGTTCGGACGCGTCGGGGGCGCGGTCGCTGTCCAGCTGGTTGCGGACGTGCCCCTCTTTCGAGGACAGATCGAGCCAGGCGGGAACGCCGGGCCGCACGCCGATGGTGACCTGCCCGAAGCCGCTCTCGACCTGGATGGAACCACTCGAGACCTCTGCGAGCTGGATGCTGCCGTAGGCGGTCTTCGCCGCGACGGAGCCGAGTGCCTTCGAAATCTCGAGGTCGCCGTAGGAGAGCTTCGCTTCAAGGTCGCCGCCGGACTCCCCGATCAGGATGGTGCCGTGCGACGCCTTGAGGATCGCGTCGCCGGTGACTTTGCCGATCCGGATCTGACCGTGGTCGGCCGTGATCTCGATCCCGCCCTCGGCGGTGCCGAGGGTCGCGTTGCCGTGCGAGGCGCGCAGCCACAGGTCGCCGGTGGAGTCGAGATCGACGCGGCCCATCGAACTCTTGATCCGGGTTGCGCCGAGGCGGCCGACGGCGCGCACGCCGCCCACCCCTATCTCGGCGGTGAGCCGCGACGCGGCCGGCAGCTCGACCTTCACATCGACCGACTCGGTGGGGCCGATCCAGCTGATGCGGGGCCGGGGGCCGGTGATGATGAGCCGCTGGCCGTCGACGTCGACCCTGGTCTCTTCCGCGCCCCGCCGGTCGACCGCCTTCGTGGGGTTCGTCGGCGAGACGGTCACGACCGTGTCGTCGCGGTCACTGGCGATGATTTCGATCGCGCCGACCTGCAGTTTGATGGCGAGGTCGATGGGGGTGGGGGTGTCGTAGGTGGGCATGCTGGCGCCTTCCTTTTGGGTGTGTTTGATCGACCCCGCGGGTCCGCGTGGTTGGTGGGTGTGGTGCGGTGGGCGGTTTAGCGCGCCCAGCCGGCGAAGTTGTCGCCGGTGCGCAGCGTGCGCTGCGCGGATCGTCGCTGCTTGGGCTGGAGAGCGGCCGCGACCGCACGGACCAGCCAGGTGTTGACGGACAGGCCGTCAGCAGCCGCAGCCTCGTCCACCCGCGTCTTGAGGGCATCCGGCAGGCGGAGCGTCGTGCGCGAGGTGCTCGCGTCGTCGAGGTCGAGGGGTGCGGCCGGCCGCTCGTCGGTGTCAGATTCCGGGTTCGGCTGGGTCACCACGAACTCGACGTCGCGTCCGCGCAGCCGCATGTCGACTGATCCGGGTGCGAGGTCGCGGGTGATCTCGCCGGCTGCAGCCGAGAGAACGTCGAGGAGCACGAGCCGGGTCGCGGCGTCCAGTCCGGCGGCGAGCCGCTCGGCCACGGCGCGGGTGTCCTCCGAGCCGTTCTCCGCGGCATCCACTAGCTGCCGCTGTAGGTCGTTGACGTATTGTCCGAGTTCCATGCCACCATAGTGACACCACGGTGGTGTCACGTCAAGCCTTCGTGGTGTCACGGGTGATCCGCAGGTTGGTGCGGAGGCTCGATGAGGGTGAGGACGGGCGAAGGGCCCTCCCTGAGTCCTAGTTGGCGTCCTGTCGGTTCACCATTTCGGCGATCCAGATCGGCGCGAACGGAGAGGTGCAGTTCGGCGGCGTCGGGTAATCCTTGAGCACCTCCAGACGCTCGCCGATGCCGATCGCGCGGGCGCGGTGTTCGGGGTGCTCAATCCCGATCTGGGCCAGGCAGTGGTTCATCGCCCACTGCAGGCGGTCCGGGGCGTCCTTCATCTGCGCCTCGATGATGTCGAGCAGTCCTGGCAGGTCGAGGCCCTCCGGCTTCTTCGCAACGCGGTCGGTGGTCAGCGCCCAGCCGGCACTTGCCACCAGCGGGTCCGGATCGGCGAACCAGGCCACGCGCAGTTCCTCGGCATGCGGGTTCTTCTTCACCACATAGTTGACGAGCCAGTCCTGCACCTTGGGAGTGTGCGCCTGGCGCAACATGACGTCCAACTCATCACTATCGAACGCCTTCGGACGGCAGATCAGGAGCGCCAGGAGCCGCGCCGCGGTATCACCGGTCCCCCACAGCTCACCGGCCAGCTCCTGCTGCGTCTTGAGCCGCTTGGCCAACGCCCGCAGCTTGCCGAGGTTCACCCCGTGGTCGTCACCGTGCTTGGCGTTCACGTCCCGGATCCTCGGGTCCTCGAGTTCGGCCAGCTCGGCCATC
This sequence comes from Arthrobacter sp. I3, assembly GCF_000520575.1. NCBI lineage: Bacteria > Bacillati > Actinomycetota > Actinomycetes > Micrococcales > Micrococcaceae > Arthrobacter > Arthrobacter sp. I3. The sequence goes on along the minus strand of NZ_KI914916.1, from coordinate 136,517 downwards.
ACCTCGGCCGCCGTCGTTCCGGTTTCCGTCGTCTGGGCCACCTCGGCCTCCTGTCCGTTGCTTGTGCGATTCAGCATACGTCGGCGGTTCGGCCGCCCGCGGCAATAAGCGGCTTGGCGACGAAAACAGACGACTGCACCGTGGCCGCGCCCGCCGGTGAGCGTCCGGTGCTCACCTGTGAATCGCCCGCTGCCCCTTGCCCCAGACTGGTTGCCTGCGGCAAGCTGTTGATCAGCTGATGAATTGATCAACCGGGAGAGACCCGACGGCGGCAGCCCCCCGGAAGGTTGCCGCGGCGGTGCCGTTGCGGGGCTGGAACCCCGCAGGACGGGAGGGCTCGGAACATGGAACGTGCAGGATCCAGGCCGGCAAAAATTCGCGCCGCCGTCATTTTCTCAGTGGTGGCGGTGATGGTAATTCTTGGAATTGCGTGGATCGTCACTACCCGGTCACCGGTCACGCCGCCTCCGGGAGCGTCCGGGGCCCCGGTGAGTAATCCTTCGGTATCGGGGCGTGCGACTTTCCAGAAGGTCCCGAATCAGGTTCTGTTTGCGCTTGATGATTCCGGAAACCCGGATCTCTCCGGAGACTTGACGAATATCAAGCAGGGTGACGCCGGCGATTGCTATTTCCTGGCAGCGTTGATGACAGTGGCCTCCCGGGCCCCTGCGACCGTCTTGAACATGGTCCATGACGACGGCAACGGCACCTACACCATTTCCTTCCACAGCAAGTACGACGGGGTGGCCAATCCCGTGACGGTCACGGTCAACGGTGATCTTCCGTACCGCCGCGGCAAGCCCTTCGAAAACGGCATCGAAAATATCGATGGCAAAAACGTGTCATGGGCCGCGATTATCGAGAAAGGGTGGGCGGCCGCGAACGGCAACAGCTACAACGGCATCGATGGCACCGACCTCAGCAACGCCCAGGATCATGATGTGCACAACGCCCTCTATGCCATCACCGGCGAAGTGGGCGTCGACCGCAACCCCGGCGGCCCCATGACGGGAGTGAGCTTTGAGCAGATGCAGCAGGATTTCACGAAGGGCCTCGTGACCTTTGGGACGTCCAACTCCGACGGCGAGCTGGTCTCCGACCATTCCTACGCATTGCTGGGTCTGAATCCCTCCGACCAAACGGTCGTGGTGGGTGATCCCGAGGGTGGCCACACCACGCTGGCTTTTGCGACCTTCCAGTCAACGAACATCAACCAGTACATCGCGATACCGACATATCCTTGAGCGGCAGCCCTAAACGGCAGCCATGGCCCGCTCGCCGTTGAAGTATTCGAGCTGCCAGCCGTCGACGGCATGGTGGTGGGCCAGGTTGAGCACGGCGTTGTCGATGCTTTCCAGGTTGCGGCCGACGGCGCGGCTGAGACTCACGCGCAGGAGCGTGCCATGGGCGACGGCCAGGACGCGGCGGCCACGGAACTCCTCGGCCAGCGCCTCAAGCGCGGCCAACCCCCGGCCGGCGGCCTCGTCCTCGCTTTCCGCTCCGCGGAACCCATGAGGAATGCGCAGTGCGTCCAGTTCAGGACCGTCCTGCAGGCCCTCCGCGGGTCCGAAGCTGCGCTCGGCGAGCTCCGGCACGCGCCGGGCCACGCTGAGGCCGAGCCCGGCGGCGATGAGATCGGCGGTTTCAGCGGCACGGCTCAGCGGCGAGGACACGATCGCGTCCCATTCATAGCCGGACAGGACGGCGACGGCGTCGCGAGCCTGGCCGCGGCCGACGTCGTTCAGGGGAATGTCGGTGGATCCCTGCAGCCGGCGCTGTGCATTCCAGTCCGTCTGGCCATGGCGGATGAGGGCGAACGTCGTAGAGGTCATACCTTCCATTCTGCCCTGACGGCAGGCTGGCGATGACAGAGGCGCCGGCCCGGGAGCGCGGGACCCACGTGCCAGATCACCCGCGTCCTCAAAATCAACCAGCTCGAAACCCTCACCGACGACGTCATCGGAGCCGCCGCGAGCATCCTCGTCATCGGCAAATGCGACAACGAGCGATCACAAAACACCGCCCTTTCGCATAGTCCCTTGACGCATGGCCAGCACCGGACGCAGAGTTCACACGAGAGTCATTCCGCAGATGGCCGATAACCGTCCGGGCCCAGCCCTCATGCCGCAACAACCGCTGCACGGCGGAGCATATTGCATCCCTTGAGCCCCTCCCAGGCGGAGCCGCTTGCGGTCAACAACGGGAGCGCTCCGGTCACCTCTTGGACAGGAGAAGTAAGGATGGATCTCGAGCAACCGCCCCCAGGCCCAAAGACGGTAACTGCGGCCAGGGCCGCCAAAGACGCGGCCCTGGCGTCCAGTTCCGCATCGCGGAAGAAAGTTTCGTACGGAGCCCAGGACCGCAGAGGACCACTACTGTGGAATTCAGGCCTGGAAAGGCTCACCAACCGAACCCGTCTGCCGGGACAGCCAGCCGATGTGGGCGTGAACCTGTTCTACGAGGACCTTGAGTGGAATCCCCTCCTTGGCCCGGGCGATCCCTCGGGGATCATTCCAAGGGACACAGATCAGGTTCCGCCTGGAAATATGGCTAATGCGGGAGGGCTGATTCTGCCCTGGTGCTCGAATTCGCAAGAGGTCCGCCGGAAGGCCATTGTTGTGTACCGCCTTGGGGAGGACCTGGATACGATCGAAGATCCCCTCCTGTATGTCTTCCAGTATTACTGGGACAACGTGGGGTACTTCTTGCCGGCCACCTTTGGGTCTTTCGACGAGAAGATCTCTATGGGTGAGGGGCCCAGCGCATCCCTCGATGTGGACTTCATTCTCGGCCCAACAGGAGACCTGGTTGCCAGGGCACGGGCATAGGGGCCCGGCCGGAACGCGGCCGGGCCGCTGCCAATCACTTTGGGAGCCGGCAAGCTTGTCCGGATACTAAGTCGAGTTGCACGGTGGCGCTATCCGGGAGTACCCGACTGTGCGGCGTAGGCAGTGGCCCGGTCGCGTACGTGGTCCACGTACGGATCAGACTGGTTGTAGGAGTAGATCGCGTCGGCCCAGCCGGCGGCGGTGGTCAGGTCACCGCCGTGGGCGCACAGGTACGAGGCGGCACTTAGCGCGGCGTCATCGATGTTGAACGGGTCGGCTGTTCCGTCGCCGTTCCCGTCCCGGCCTGCGAGCTGCCACGTGGAGGGAATGAACTGCATGGGTCCGACGGCGTGGTCCCACCGGGCGTCGCCGTCCAGGGCGCCGGCGTCCGAATCAGGGATCGCGGCGAAGCCGTCGCCGTTGAGGCTCGGGCCGACAATTGGCCCGCTCGCCTGGCCCGTGGCGGTCAGGCTGCCGCCGCCGTACGTTCCGTGGCCGGATTCGACGAAGCCCACCGCTGCCACCGTATTCCAGCCGATCCCGCACGTCGGGGCCGATGTGTTGGCCGCACTGGCCGCGGCCACGTAGGCCTGGAGGGCCCGGGCGGGGATGCCGGTCTGCGCGGCGGCATGGGTGAGCCACTCGGCGTCCGCGCTCCGGGTGATGTTCACGGCGGAGGTGATGCCGGCGGACAGCGATTCGAGTTTCGCCTCTGCCCGCGGCGGCGCGGGCAGGGCCACGCGGGTCTCCGCCCCGGAGAACCGGAAGGCCCAAAACAAGAACCCGGTGATGACGAAAAATACGAACAGGCCGAGTATGGCAAGGCGTTTCAGACGGAGCATGGACTAAGCGGGCCGGCCGGGGACGGTACTGACCCGCGTGTCCGGCGCGGCACGGAAAGCCGCGCCGGCGCCGGACACGCGGGAGGCCAGGGCCCTAGCCAACGCACTCGACGCAGTAAGCGTGGCCGTTCTTTTCGCGTGCAACCTGGGACCGGTGCCGGACCAGGAAGCAGGAGTAGCAGGTGAATTCGTCCTGCGCCTGCGGGATGACCTGCACGACGAGTTCCTCGGCGACAATTTCCCCGCCCGGGCTGATCGCATCGTCAAAAGCGTCGGCTTCATCCAGTTCACGGACAACGCTGCGGGCATCCGGGGCGTTGGCGGATTGCAGCGCCTGCAGGGAATTATCCTGCGACTCCTTGACGTCGGATCGGACTTCGTCGTAATCGGTTGCCACGGGGGTGACTCTCATTCCTGTGTTTAGTTCTGACGGGAAGCCAACGTACACCATTGCGCGCGTCGCCGCCTCATGTGAACCAAGTCCTTCAGGCCGAACGGAGTCCCGGGACCGCGTCGACCGGCACCGGCGCGGGGTCCTGGGACCCCGCCGGGCCCGGGCCCGGCGGACTGCTGCGGGCAGCCGAGACGACGGTGTTGGCCGGCCGGGGCAGCCCGTAGTGTTCGCGGAGCGTCCGTCCACTGTATGCGCGACGGAAGAGTCCGCGCTCCCGCAGGATCGGGATGACGTGGTCCACGAAGGCGTCCAGGCCGGACGGAAGCACGGGGGGCATGATGTTGAAGCCGTCCGCCGCCCCGGCCACAAACCATTCCTCGATCGCGTCGGCCACCTGCTCAGGTGTGCCAGAGAAAGTACGGTGGCCGCGGCCGCCGCCGAGCCTGCCGATGAGCTGGCGCACGGTCAGCCGTTCCCGCCGGGCGAGGTCCACGATCAGCGTGTACCTGCTCTTGGCCCCTTCGATCTCGTCCTCGGAGGGCAGGTCGTCCGGCAGCTCGGCGTCGAGGGCCAGGGATGCTGCGGGGACCCGCAGCACACCGGCGAGCTGCCTTCTGGCGTGCTCCGGGTGGATCAGCTCGTCGAGTTCTTGCTCCAGCCGCCGCGCCTCGGCCTCGGTGGAGCCGATGACGGGAACGATGCCCGGGAGCACCTTGATCGTTCCCGGGTCACGGCCGGCGGCGGCGGTTCGCCGTTTCAGGTCGGCATAGAAGCGCTGTGCGTCGGGCAGCGTTTGCTGGGCCGTGAACACCGCTTCGGCGTAGCGGGCGGCGAAGTCCTTGCCGTCCTCCGAGGAGCCAGCCTGGACAATCACCGGGTGGCCCTGGGCGGAGCGTGGCACGTCCAGCGGCCCCTGGACGCTGAAGAACGTGCCGGCGTGGTTGACCGGGTGGACCCTGGTGTTGTCTCCCCAGGTCCCGGCTTCCTTGTCGCCGAGGGCGGCGCCGTCCTCCCAGCTGTCCCAAAGCTTGCGGGCCACGTCGAGGAATTCCGCGGCCCGCTCGTACCGCAGCGCGTGGGCCGGCTGGTCCCGCAGGGAGAAGTTCCTCGCGGCGGCGTCTCCGGCGGTGGTGACCACGTTCCACCCGGTCCTGCCGCCGCTGATGTGGTCCACGGAGGCAAACCGTCGGGCCAGGTTGTAGGGGTCGTTGTAGGTGGTGGACGCCGTGGCGATCAGCCCGATGCGGTCGGTGACGGCGGCGATGGCGGCGAGCAGGACGGTCGGCTCGAGTGTGCCGTAGGGCCGCTGGCCGACGTCGCCGTGCAGCACCGGTGAGTCCGCGAAGAAGATCGAATCGAACGTCCCGCGTTCCGCCGTTTGGGCCAGCCGCTGGAAATGCGCGACGTCCGTCCCGGCGAAACTGTCGCTTTCCGGCAGCCGCCACGAGGCCTCGTGGTGACCCGTGCTCATCAGGAACGCGTTCAGGTGCAGCTGCCGTGCCCCGCTCACAGCTGAACTCCGGGAACGCCGGCGCGCAGTTCGACCGTCTCGGAATAGACGGAGGAGTCGCCCTGGATGGACGTGCTGCTGCGTCCGTCGACGCCGCGGGGTACGTCGCCGGCCACCGTGACCCGGTTCAGCTGCCGGGGCTGGCCGTCGTAGTTGTCCGGGGCGTAGTGCTGGGTGATGCGGTTGTCGAACAGCACCAGCTGGTCCGGTTCCCAGTTGACGCGGACCACGTTCTCGGGGCGGGTGACGTAGGCCTGGAGCAGCCGCAGGATGTCCTTGGATTCGGTGTTGGACAGTCCCACGATGCGCAGCCTTTGGGCGAAGCCGCCGATGAAGAGGCCGCGCTCCCCGGTCAGTGGGTGGACCCGGACCACGGGGTGGGCAGTCTCGAAGTGGATCCGGGTGAATTCCTTCCGCCGCTCACCGGCGCTGGCGTGCTCGAGGTTTTTCGGCACGGAGTAGTCGTAATCATTGGTGTGGATGGCCCACAGGGTATCGGCGAAGTTCCGCAGCTCGTTCGGCAGATCGGCGTAGGCTCCGGCGGCCGAGGCGATCAGGGTTTCCCCGCCGTAGGCCGGCAAGGTGATGCTGCGCAGGGTGGAGGCCTGCGGCGGGTTCACGACGAACGTGACGTCGGTGTGCCAGTTGTTCGCGCTGCCGTTTTCGCTGTCCACCGGCAGGACCGCAGGTTTGCCCTCGACGGAGGCCACCGTGGGGTGGGCCTGGGTGAGTGGGCCGAAGCGGGCGGCGAAGCGGACCTGGGCTTCGTCGTCGCGGACGTTTGCTTCGCGGAAGACCAAGGCCTTGTGCCTGTTCAGGGCTTCACGGATCTGGGCGATTGTGGCGTCGCTGAGGTCGCTGCTGAGGTCCAGGCCGCGGATCTCGGCACCGATGCGGGCGCTGAGTTTCCGGAATTCGAGGCGGGTTTGGGTGGTTATCGACATGGTTGGCTCCTTTGGTCTGCGGGGGTTAGTTCGACTGGGATCCGACGGCGGTCCGCCACCGGGAGAAGTGCCGTTCGACGGCGACCAGCAGGTAGTTGACCAGCAGGCCGAGCAGCGAGACGGTGAGGATTCCGGCATACATGTCCGGGATCAGGAAACTGGACTGGGCGTTGACGATCAGGTACCCGAGGCCCGCCTTGGCGCCGACCATCTCCGCCGCAATGAGCACCAGGATCGAGGACGTTCCGGCCATCCGGATTCCGGTGAAAATGGTCGGCACCGCCGAGGGAAGGATGACCTTCAGGAACAGCCGGAAGTTGGAGAGTCCCAGCGAGCGGGCGGCCCGGACGAGCAGCGGGTCGACGGTCCTGACGCCGGCGATGGTGTTCAGCAGCACGGGGAAGAACGCGGCGTAAGCCACGATGCTGATCTTGGAAGTCTCCCCGATCCCCAGCAGGAGGGTGAAGACCGGGAGCAGCGCCAGCGCCGCGGTGTTCCGGAAGACCTCCAGCAGTGGGTTGAGGAACCGGTCAAGGGACCGGTACCAGGCGACCAGCAGGCCAAGGGCGACGGCGAAGACGACGGCGATGCCGAAGCCGCTGGCGGAGCGGGTCAGGCTGGCTGCCAGATGGTTCTGCAGTTGGCCCTTGGCGATGAGTGATCCCAGTGCCCGCAGGACCTCGTGCAGCGGCGGGAGGAAGACCCTGGTCGAGGCCGTGGCGAGGTAGGTTGGGCCCAGTTCCCAGAGCAGGAGGAACAACACGATGGCGCCCGAGGCCCAGATCCCGCGCCCGGCCCTGCGGGCTCCGGAACGGGCCACGGCGGGAAGGCGTCGGGTTGCGGCGGGCTGTGGGGGCCGCCCGGTGGCGGCTGTAGCGGGCGCAGTCAGGTCTTTGGTCAGTGTTGGTGCGGTCATCAGGCGGCCCTTCCCTTGCTGAGCTGTCCCTTGCTGGGCTGTCTCTTGCTGAGCTCGATCTTGCTGAGCTGGGGTGCCTCGTCGGGCGCGGACCCGTCGGGCAGGATCTTGGCGTGCCCGGCTTCCTGGGCCTTCCGGACCTCGTCGTGCAGCAGCGACCAGACTTTGTGGCGGTGTTCGATGAAGACGGCGTCGGAGCGGACGTCCCGGTCACCGCTCCGCTCCCCCAGGTCAATGTCGACAATCTGCTTGAGCCGGCCGGGTCGGGAGCTGAGCACGGCGACCCGCTGACCCAGGTACACAGCCTCGTCGATGCCGTGGGTGATGAAGATGATGGTCTTGCCCGTGGAGCGCCAGATGCGTAGGAGTTCCTCCTGGAGCTGTTCCCGGGTCTGGGCATCCAGCGCTGCGAACGGTTCATCCATGAGCAGGACGTCCGGCTCGTACGCGAGGCTCCGTGCGATGGCAACCCGCTGCTTCATGCCACCGGAAAGCTCATGGGGATACCGGTCCTCGAAACCGGAGAGGCCGACGAGCTCAAGGTAGTGGCGGGCCTTGTCGGCACGTTTCCTCCGGCTCAGGCGGCGCCCGTCGCTGCCGGTTCCTTCGAGGCCGAAGGCGACGTTGGCGGCCGCGGTGCGCCATGGGAAAAGGGCGTACTGCTGGAAGACGACTGCACGGTCGCGGCCGGGCCCGGTCACCTCCTTGCCGTCCACGAGCACCTGGCCGGCGTCCGGCCGGGTGAGCCCGGCGAGGAGGTCCAGGAGGGTGGTTTTGCCGGAGCCGCTCGGCCCGACCAGAGTAATGAACTCGCCCGCGGCGACGTCCAGGGTGATGCCCTCCAGCGCCGTCAGGGTGGAGCCCTCGGGCTGGTCCTTGCTGGGCCGGACGGTGAACTGTTTCCCGACGTTGCGGAGGCTGATTTTCGGCGTCGGTCCGGTACCGCTGGTCATGATGCCGCCCCGTTCAGCAGTCCGTTGAAATCGTTGGTGTAGTACTTGGACGGGGTGATCCCGCCGCTGACGATGCCGGTGTCGTTCAGCCATGCTGACCAGCGGGTGAAGTCCTGGTCGCTGATGGCCCCCTTGGACGGGACTCCGACGCTCTTCCAGTACTTCAACGCCGCGGTGCTTTCGGAGCGCTGACGCTTGTTGATGATGTTCGTAAACCGCGCGATCACCTCGTCGCGGGGGGTGGTGCGTTCCCATTCGATGGCCTTGGCCACACCGGTGGTGAAGATCTTCGTGGTTTCCGGGTTTTTCTCGATGAAGTCCTTGCGCAGGACGTACTGGCCGCCGGCGAAGGTTCCAAAGAGTTCGAAGTCGCTGAACAGGGACCGCAGGCCGCCCGTGGCGACAGCGTTGTCCTGCAGCACTCCGCCGAGCGCCCCGACGTCGACCTGGCCGCGGCGGATGGCCTCCTCGGTGTCGTTGGGCGGAACGACGACGAGCTGTACCTGCCTGATTTCCTCCTGCGACAGTCCGTTCTTCTTCAGGTAGCTGTTGATCACGGCGTCCGCATGGGCGCCCAGGGTGTTGACGGCGATCTTCTTGCCGATCAGATCCCGCGGCGTCCGGATCGGACTGTCCTGGGTGACGTAGAAGCCGTTGAACGTCTTCTCGTCCTCGCCGTAGTAGTTGATCACCGCAGTGACCGGCGCGCCGGCTTCGATGAGCTTGACCACGGCGCCGGAGAAGGCGCCGCCGAAGTCGGTGGCTCCTGTGGCGGCTGATTGGATGCTCGCCGGCCCGCTGATGGTGTTGCCCACCCAGTTCAGCTTGACGTCGCCGAGGTAGCCGAGGTCCTCGGCCAGCTCCGGCAGGCTCACGTTGTTGGCCGAGCCCTCGTAGCGGAGTTCGGTCACTTCGGGTGCCCCGGGGGTATTTCCGGCAGGGGACTGGGCGCTCGCAGGGCCGCCGCAACCGGAGACCACCAGCGAGACCGCCACGGCGGCAGCAACGCCCAAGGTGGAGAAAAGTCCTGCGGGTAAGTGTCGGTTTTTCATAGCGGATTCTTTCTGGATTCGATGGTGCGGCCCGGGGCTACCGGACCGTGCCCACCATCAGAGCAGAGTCGAATCCGTTCCGCAGGTGCCTCGACACCCGAGGAAACCGCGCGTAATCCGGCGACGAAAACAGCCATGGACGCACCCCCGGTACCCGATCGGACGCAGCGGGAAGCAGTCCGTAACAGGGCAAGACTCACGCGGTCATTTGCGCCCATCCTGGGACACACCCGCGCCCCACCGGACCTGCACTGTGAAGTTTCGGTGACGCCCGGCGACGGCGCGTGAAGGGGCCGGCGCCGCGCCACTGTCGTGCATGGGACGAAAGATTGCTGGAGATGTGGCCGAATGTTGCGCGCCGGCGCGGTACCGGCGGTCAGGGCCCAGCACGACCAGGCGCACAACAGGACGAGCAACAACAGGACGAATATAGGCGTGTCCGCCGCTGCTGTGAAGCAGCGACGAACACGCCTTGAGCATCGGGCCGAACCGCTGCTTACATTCCGGGGATCTGCTGCGCCTCGTGAACCTCGATTTCGCAGCCGCCGGGCATGTTCAGGTGCGGGTGCACCTTGGCCAGTTCCACGGCCGCCTCAAGGCTGTCGGCCTCGATGATGCTGTATCCGGCGACGTCACGCTGGCTCGGCGCAGTGGCTCCGCCGGCGGAAACGCGGACACCGTTGGCCAGGGGCGTTCCAAAGTCGATCAGGCCGTTGCCGACCTTGGCGGCCCAGTTGTTCCACTGTTCCATGGCGGCTGCCATGTCCTCCGGCGCGGGCGGCGCGGCCTCGGCGGGGGTCATCGGGGCGTGGTAGATGAAGACGAACTTGGTCATGTTGCTCCTGCTTTCCTGGCGGTCTTGACGGGCTTAGGTTGAAAAACGTCAGACGGCGACGGTCCGGCCGGTGAACGCGATCAGGCGCTCCAGGCTGCTCGCAGTCTCCGCGACCGGCTGGACAGCGGCGAAGCTGCCGCTGGCGCGGACCTGGTCCGAGATGGTCACCAAGGCCAGGGCCTCAACGTGATCCGTGACGACGTCGGAAACTACAAGTTCCTGGCCGGTGGCCTTCGCGAAGTCCCACGCGTGGACGAGCAGTTCGAGGTTGACGATCCCGGCGACGACGGTCGCGGGCAGCTCGGCGAAGCCCATGTCGATGGTGCCTTCGAAGCCGCGGCGGCTGAACGCCTCCAGGGTGGCCTGCGCGAGTCCGGCGATGCGAACTTCCGGGCCTGCCCGGCGTCGTCGCTTACGTCAGCGCCCAGCGCCCCGCCGATCTGCTTCAGCGAACCGGCCAGGTGCTCCAGCAACTCGTGGGCCGTGAAATTTTCGCAGGGAGTGGCTTTCTCACGGTCCTCCGGGGTGAGCTTTGAAACGCCAGTTCGAAGCGGATGCGCCGAATCAAAAATGGGTGACCGATGTGACCGAGTTCAGCGTCGGCGACAGGAAGCTTTACCTATCACCGGTTATGGACCTCTTCTACCGACAGATCATCTCCTCCGCCATTGGCACCTCGCCCAATCTAGAGCTGACCAACTCCTCACTGCGCGGCGCTTTAGCCACGCTGGAGGACGGGCAGAAACCACTCGTGCACTCCGACCAGGGATTTCAATACCAGCACACTTCCTGGCGCGTACTCCTGCAGAACGCCGGCGCGGTCCAATCGATGTCCCGCAAAGCGAACTGCTACGACAACGCCGTCATGGAGAATTTCATCTGGCACCTCAAAGAAGAGATCTTCAACCGCGTCCGATTCGTCAACACCGAAGCACTGACAGCAGCGCTGCACGAATACATCCACTGGTACAACACCGAAAGAATCTCCACGAGGCTAAAAGGCCTAAGTCCAGTGCACTAGCGCGCAGACCCTAGTGGCTTAGGCCGCGGAACAAACTACACCGCATGTAACGGGACTGTAAGAAAAACGGTGTGTGAGGGTCCGGCCTGATCCGAAAGGAGACGGCCGTGTCAGAGTCCACGACCGAGATGACAGGGGTGATGATCGATCCTGTGACGTGAGAGATCATCGATCAGAAGGAGCTTGCGGAGCGGTTGCTCACGCAGGCCAAGGAGCAGGGCGTGAGCCTGGTTGGCCCGGGCGGGCTGCTGAACCAGCTTACGAGGAATGTGCTGGAGACCGCGCTCGAAGCGGAACTGACCGAGCACCTGGGCCACGAGCATGGCCAGACGCCGATCGCAGCCAACATGCGCAACGGCACCAGGTCGAAGACCGTGCTGACCGAGATCGGCCCGGTCGAGATTGAGGTGCCCCGGGATCGGGACGGGTCTTTCGAGCCGGTGATTGTGCCCAAGCGAAAACGACGGTTGGACGGGATCGACCAGATCGTCCTCTCGCTGTCCGCCCGGGGATTGACCACCGGGGAAATCGCTGCGCACTTCGAGGAGGTCTACGGGGCCAAGGTCTCCAAAGACACCATCAGCCGCATCACGGAGAAGGTTGTTGGCGAACTCGCGGAGTGGTCTGCCCGTCCACTGGATCCGGTCTATCCGGTGCTCTTCGTGGACGCGATCGTGGTCAAGGTCCGTGACGGGCAGGTGCGCAACACCCCGTTCTATGTCGTCATGGGCGTCACCGTGAACGGGGAGCGGGAGATTCTGGGGATCTGGGCCGGCGACGGCGCCGAGGGCGCCCGGTTCTGGCTCCAGGTGTTCTCCGAGCTAAAGAACCGCGGCGTGGAAGACGTGTTCATCGCTGTCTGCGATGGGCTCAAGGGTCTGCCGGAGGCGATCACGACCACGTGGGAGCGAACGGTGGTGCAGCAGTGCATCGTGCACCTGATCCGCAACAGCTTCCGCTACGCCGGCCGCCAGCACCGCGACGGGATCGTCAAGGCCCTTAAACCGGTCTACACCGCCCCGTCCGAGCAGGCCGCGAAGGAGCGGTTCGCCGAGTTCACGGCCGAGTGGGGCCAGCGATATCCGGCAATCGTCCGGCTCTGGGAGTCCTCCTGGGCGGAATTCGTGCCGTTCCTGGAGTACGACGTGGAGATCAGGCGGGTGATCTGCACGACGAACGCGATCGAGTCGATCAATGCCCGCTACCGGCGGGCCGTGAGGGCCCGCGGGCACTTTCCAAACGAGGCCGCTGCGCTGAAATGTCTGTATCTGGTCACCAGGTCTCTTGATCCGACCGGCGGCGGTCGGGCACGCTGGGTGATGAGGTGGAAGCCTGCGCTGAACGCGTTCGCGATTACCTTCGCCGGTCGGTTCGAAAGAACCACTCACTAATGAAAACCGGCCGGACCTACACACCGTTTATCGGACAGTCCCCATGTAACTGCCTTGGGGTCTGGAGCCACTGCCGCACGGTCTGTATTCGGGCAGCGCAGTGGGTTACAGTGCGCCCATGGCAACGGAACGCAGGAGATGGAAGTATCGCGATCCGTCTTGGCCACAGATTGTCTGGCTTTACGGGCTATCGCTGATCATCGTGTTTACTGACCTGAGCCAAAAGCGGGTGCTCTTCTGGCTGGGGCTCATGGTTCTTGTCACGGTCTTGGTCGCGGTGAAGATGTTCAGAGAGCGCAGGAGGAAGCTGGAAAGAGACCCTCGATGACGTAGTCATCATGTTTGCCGCAGCGCCTGGTGATGGCGACTAAGGCTCCTATACCCAGAAGGCTCCGTCCCAGATGGGACGGAGCCTTCCTAAAAAGCCGACCGCTGGCCACTAGAGTGGAGAACCAATTGCGAGTCCAACTTTCGGGGACCAGTTCAGATCGCGGCCCGGGCATGGCGCAGCTGTTATCGGAGCGGTTTGTCAGGGCGCCATGGCGCGTACCGGGCTAAAGAGATGCCGGTAACCGGGACGGGGAATCCCCGGGTGCAGCGGCTAAAGGCCCCGGTGGTGCTCGATGAGCCATCGCGCCATCTGCTGGGCGCGCTTGGAGGCCAGCGCGTCCCCTTCGGTGGCGGAAATGATGGAGCCTTTCATCAGGATGTGCCAGGACCGGGCAAATTCCTCGGGGCGGTCCAGCCCGGCTTCCTCGGCCAGTGCCTGGATATGCCCGCGGATGCGACTGAGGTAATCGATGCTCGCCTTGCCCAGCGGGTGCCCGGCGCCCATTTCCAGCAGCACATTGATAAACGAGCACGCCTCGAAATCCTCGCGCTGGAACCAGTCACCGAACACGTCAAAGACGGCGAGCAGCTTCTCCTCGGGGGTGTTGCCCCGCCGGCTGGCCTCGGCCACGATCAGGTCCACGGTCCACACCTGGTCGCGGAGTTCCAGGAAGGCCAGCACCAGGGCGTCCTTAGACGGAAAGTGCCGGTAGAAGGTTGCCTTGGATACCCCTGAACTGCTGATCAGCTCATTGACCCCTACGTCGCGGATGCCGCGGCGGGAGAATAACTCGTAAGCAGTGGCGAGGATACGGTCCACCGGCTCGTCGCGTCCGGCCATGGCTGTGGCGGGCAGCAGCGTAGGACCCTCGGCGTCGTTGACAGTCATGATGAAAAAATTTTACACCGGACCGAGGCGAACAGACCGGTCTGCCTCGGAGTGTGCTATTAGTCTCCGCCGGATTCACCCCGGCGCTTTCGGCTAACACGACGCCGGCACGACGCCGGCGGGCCGGCCGAGGACCCGCCCGGCGCCTTACCCCAACCTAGGGATGCAGAACCCGTTCGCCATCGCGGCGTTGTGAGAAACGACCGTCCAGTGCGTGGACGAAGCTGCGGAGGGTCGCGGATTCGTGCGTGCTGTTGGCCAGCCGGACGATGGCCGAAGCCGTGTGGGCCAACTTGATGTTGTGGTGCTGGCTGTAGGCGGAAAGCCGTTCGAAGGCGTCGTCGGAACCGATATGGAGTATTCCCATCAGGATGCCCTTGGCCTGTTCGATAAGGCCTCGGGTGCCGATGGCTCCGGCGACGGCCTCGCGGGCGGACCGGTCCGTTTCAAGCTGAACTGTTCTGGTGAGGTCCAGGATGAACCCGTCGACGAACAACAGCTTCCCGTCACTGTCCAGCACGCCCTCCCCCGCCGTCAGGACTCGCCGTTCACGCCGGCGTGCGTCGAAGAGACGATGATAATTGGCGAAAAAACCTCCGCCACGGCACACATCCTCAAAGATTTCCCTGCACGGCGTCCGGTCGTCAGGATGCACGTGCTGCATAAGAACACCCACCGTGGGCACCACCTCGCCGCGGTGATAGCCGTGGATCTGGTAAATCTGCTCGGACCACTGCAGCTCCCCCGAGGCCACATCGTAGCGAAAGGTCCCGGCGAGGCAGTCCTCGGTAGCCAGCGCGCTGGAATAGGCCTGCAACGCCTTCAACTCCGTCATGGCCGGGCCTG
>NZ_KI914916.1:116338-121666 GCF_000520575.1 Arthrobacter sp. I3 | reverse complement strand
CCCGGGACACGGTCAGCACGAGCTGAGCCCAACCGCAGTCCGCGCCTCCAGTGCCTGCCGCCACCGCACGATCAGCTGCTGGTTCCGGGTCCCTGCGAGTCGGCCCAAGAAGCGCGCTGCGGACGGGACGCGGAGGCGCGGCGGCCCTTCAGGAGACCTGGGCGCCCCGCCACGGGCCGTTCTCGCCCGGGCGCGCTGGCCCTGCACGTGCGCCTCGTGAACTCCGCGCCTCTGCGCGCTGGGTTCCACGGGAATGCCCTCGGCCGCGGACTGGAGCAGCGCGTCATCCCGCGGTGCCGAAATTTCCGAGACCAGCCCCATGCCGGCGTACTCCCGCACTGCTGCGATCCCGGCCACCGCCGCCGGCAGGTCTGGAAAGGGCCTGGAGAGGGCCATGACGGTCCCGTCCGGGGCCGTCAGTCGAAATCGGTAGGACGTGTCGGTATCGGTGAACAGTTCGAACATGCCTGTCATAGAACCCTCCTGGAAGCCGGGACCCGATTGTTCCCGGCGACGCCGTTGTCACCGGGAACAGCCTGAATCCACCCGAACGATGCCAGTCACTCGTACCGGCCGAATCGAATTGATGAATTCATGAAAGTCTGAACTATGCAACTCACCTGCGCAAGAGGTACCACCCTGTCTGGCGGCGGCGACGACACTGCAGCGGTCCGGCGCTACGATATGTAAGCGGGCTGACCAAATCATGGGTGTGCGAGACAGACTTTTCTGTCTTGCTCGTGCTAGTTTTCCTGTCGCCGGGGTCTGCACAGACGCGCGGTTCAGAATAGTTGAATGTGAAGGAGGGAGGCCCCAATGCCGGATGATCTTCCTGCAAGTCCGGTCCAGACCGATGTGAAGGCAGAACTGTTCAAGGCCATGGGCCACCCTGCCCGAATCCAGTTGCTGGAAATGCTCGCCGACGGACCAGTTGCCGTAAGCCGGCTGCGCGACAACACGGGCCTTGAGCCGTCAAACCTCTCCCAACATTTGAGCATTCTCCGCCGCCAGCGCCTGATTGTCCCCTCACGGCGCGAGGGCAGGTTGTTCTATGAACTGGCCAGCCCTGAGGTTAATGTCCTGCTCGCGGCCGCCCGATCCCTGCTCGGATCTCTCCTGGTCACCACCCGGATGACCCTGAGCCCCATGGCTGAAGAGCCTGAAGAAGCAATCCGCTAAATACCGGCGCACGACGGACTATGGACAACATCGATCGACCGGCATGGACGCGTCCGGACTAAAACCAGTAGGGGTAGCAATGGCTCACGCCGAGAACGAGACCACCATCAACCGATCTCCGGAGGACGTCTATGCGTTCCTCGCGGATGGACTGAATAACCGCGCATGGCGCTCCGGGGTTCAGGACATAACACTGAAGAGTGGAACACCCGGGGACCTCGGTGCCGTGTACAGCCAGACTCTCTCGGGCCCCGGGGGCCGGCCGATCGTCGGGGACTACGAAATCACCGCGGCGGACCCCGGAAAGCTCCTGGGCTTCCAGGTGGTGGCCGGTCCGGCCCGTCCGGCCGGTGCGTACCGGCTCAGTGAAGCGCCGGGCGGAACGACTGTTCGTTTCAGCCTGGACCTGGAGCCCAAGGGACTCATGAAGCTCGTGGGCCCGGTGATTGTCCGCACCATGAATGCCGAGGTCGCTCAGTTGACCAATCTTAAGAACGTTCTCGAATCCGCCTAGATGAAGGCGCAGGGCGTTCATTCTTGAGTGTGACCCGTCCGTAGCTGAAGCCATCAAGTGGCAAGCACGAACACGTCCCCCTGATGTTCCACCAGGGCGCATCAAACCAGAATGATGCGCGGCGTCTGGAAGGTAACGGTGAAGAAAGGACCATCCTCATGGCTCGCATTTTCATCACAGGCTCTACCGACGGACTTGGCCTCGCCACCGCCCGGACGCTCCTGAACGGCGGCGACGAGGTCCTGTTGCACGCCCGCTCCAGGGAACGCGCCTCCTCCCTCGATGAACTCGCGCCGCTTGCCATCGGCATCGTGATCGGTGACCTCAGCAGGGCCTCCGAAACCCGGGAACTGGCGGCGCAGGTGAACGCTTACGGGCGGATGGACGCCGTCATCCATAACGCAGGCGTCTACCTCTCGCCGGGGCGAGTCGCGACCCCGGAGGGACACTCCCGCACCCTGGCCGTCAACGTTCTGGCGCCCTACATTCTCACCGCGCTGATCGAGCGGCCGCACCGGCTGATCTACCTCAGCAGCGGGATGCACCGCGCGGCCAGCAGCAACCTCCCGGACATCGATTGGACCCGACGGCGCTGGGACGCCAGCGCGGCCTACTCCGAGAGCAAGCTCTACGTTTCCGCGCTCTCCGCTGCCGTCGCCCGGCAGTGGACCGACGTGCTCAGCAACTCCGTTGACCCCGGCTGGGTGCCCACCAAGATGGGCGGCGCCGGCGCCCCCGACGACCTCGCCATGGGCCAGGACACCCAGGGCTGGCTCGCCGTCAGCCCTGACCCCGCCGTCCAGGTCTCCGGAATGTACTGGCATCACCGCCGGCCGCGGAAGCCGGCTCCGGAGGTCACCGACGCTGATTTCCAGGACAAGCTCACCGAGAAACTCGCCGAACTCACCGGCATCATGCTCTTCTGAAGCGAAACATCGACCCGGCCCCACCGGCACCCACAGGTAGGTAGTCCCGGCCGGCGGGTCAGGTGACCCAAAGTATCCCCAACCCGTCCCTATCGTGAGCTCCACTTGTCGGCTTAGGCTGGTCGCATTCTATGAACGCAGTTGAGCATCGAACACCGCCGGCATCTGGAAGTCCGGCAGCTGGTTCGAGGGGGCCGGAAGGAGGCCGGGATGACGCCGGCGGACAGGACGTGGACACCCGAGGACCAGGGCTGGCTCCGGGAAAACCTGCGTGAGGCCATCGACCATCTGGTGGAGATGGGGTACACGGTGCGTGGGGGGCAAGGCGAAGATCCGGAACTGATTCACCCCGGCGGCTCGGCCGTACAGACGTGGCGGGAAGACTACCCCTACGAGCAACGGATGTCCCGCGAAGAGTACGAGCTGGAGAAATACCGGCTGCAGGTTGAACTGCTGAAGTTCCAGTACTGGGGCCAGGACCAGGAGCTCAGGCACGTGATCGTCTTTGAGGGCCGGGATGCGGCCGGCAAGGGCGGAACAATCAAGCGCTTCACTGAGCACCTGAATCCCCGCTCGGCCCGGGCAGTGGCATTGAGTAAACCCTCTGACCGTGAACTGGGCCAGTGGTATTTCCAGCGCTACATCCAGCACCTGCCCACGGCCGGGGAGATCGTGATGTTCGACCGCTCCTGGTACAACCGGGCAAATGTGGAGCGGGTCATGGGCTTCTGCACGGAGCAGGAGTTCGACACCTTTATGGTTCAGGCCCCGCTCTTCGAGCGGATGCTCGTGGACTCCGGGATCCACCTGACCAAGTTCTGGTTCTCGGTGACCCGCCACGAGCAGCGCACCCGTTTTGCGATCCGGCAGATAGACCCGGTGCGGCGCTGGAAACTCTCGCCCATCGATCTCGCCTCCCTGGACCGGTGGGAGGAGTACACAGCCGCCAAGGAGGAGACATTCCTGCGGACCGACACCGACCATGCGCCGTGGATCACCATCAAGTTCAATGACAAGAAGCGGGGTCGGATCAACGCCATGCGCTACTTCCTCAACCAGTTCGACTACGAGGACAAGGACACATCCGTGGTCCACAGCCCCGACCGGCTGATCGTGCGCCGCGGCCGCGAAGCCGCCGGCGACTAGCGGCCGGCTCGCGGTCGGCGGATGCGCTGTCGCACGGATGCGTCGCGCTCACGGTGGGATCCCAGCAGAAGATGGCAACATGGGGACATGACTCCTGCACACGGTTCTTCCGGCCTTTTCCGGCGTCCCCAGCCCATCAAACCCAAGGCGGGCCAAGAATCGGTGTGGGACTACCCGCGGCCGCCGAGGGTCGAGCCCCGATCCGAACGGGTTACCGTGCGGCTTGGCGGGCAGGTGATTGCCGACACCACCGATGCAGTGCGCGTCCTGGAGACAAGTCACCCGCCTGTCTACTACTTGCCGTTGGACTCATTCCCTGCCGGTGTACTCATCCCGGTCGGGGGCACCAGCTTCTGCGAGTTCAAGGGAGAAGCGCACTACTTCGACGTCGTTGCCGGCGGCGTCGTCGTTCCCCGTGGCGGGTGGACCTACCCCGAACCAACCCGGGGTTTCGGGGCGCTCAGCACCCGAGTGGCCCTCTACCCGGCTCACATGGACTCCTGCCAAGTCAACGGCGAGCAGGTGACCTTCCAGGAAGGTGACTTCTACGGCGGTTGGATCACCACGCAGATCGTTGGTCCGTTCAAAGGCGGCCCTGGCACGGCCGGGTGGTGAGCACATCGCCCTCGCGCCGGCAAGACTTGCTGACTGTGCGTGTGGCGACTCAGCCGGTGCGCGCTCTGGCGGCTGGATGCCCGTTGTGCCCCGCCTTGCCGGCGTGATAGCTTTCCGGTGATCGTGATCAATCTTCAGGAGGTGAGACCCATGAACGCAGTATCCGTAATGGGCGCTCCCCCGAAGTCCACGGTCGCGCGACTGAAGTAGTCGTCTCCGGGAGTGCCGCAAGGCAAATTCGCGAAAGGCGACTCCCATGAACACAACACCTTCTTCAACTCCGCGCATCCATTCGACGACGGCCTCCGGTGCCATTGCAGTGACGTGGACACCACAGCCCCGAAATTGGCCCGTTCCCGGCCAACAGGCCCACGCCGCACGACAGACCGACAGCTCACGCAAGCGGGCCTTGGTGCTCGCCGGCGCCGGAGCGGCAGGCAATGCGTGGGAGCTCGGTCTCATCGCCGGCCTGTCCGAGGCCGGCATCGATGTCACCGAGGCCGACCTCATCATCGGGACATCGGCAGGATCGACAGTGGCTGCCCAGATCACCAGCGGGACTCGGCCGGCCGAACTGTATGCCGCCATCCTCGCCGAGGTGCCTCGGCCACAAGCCGGCCACTCCGGACCGGACAGGGGACGCGCTCCGAATTTCTCGGGGCAAACCTACCTGGAGTGGTCCAACGGAATCATTGGTTCTGCTGCGGATGCCTCCGACATGCGCCGCAGGATGGGCGCCGCGGCACTCGAGATGGAAGCTTCGGACGGCTCTGCCCAGATGCGCTGGCGCGACATCGTCGCGGCCCGGCTTCCCAGCCGGCACTGGCCGCAACAGCCCGTGCTGATCACGGCCGTTGATGCGGATACCGGGGACCCGGTCGTGTTCGACCGCCACAGCGGAATCGATCTCGTGGACGCCGTCGCCGCCAGCACCAGCAACGGCTACCG
>NZ_KI914916.1:83418-116238 GCF_000520575.1 Arthrobacter sp. I3 | reverse complement strand
ATCAACGGCGGCTATCGACGCAGTGAGAACGCCGACCTGGCGGCTGGATACGGGCGGGTGCTGGTGCTGTCACCCTTCGGCGGCAGGACGCGGATGCCGCTCGAATGGGGCATGGATCTCGCCACCCAAATCGACGAACTGCGCGCCGGGGGCAGCAGGGTCCAAACAGTCTTCCCGGATAGCGCCGCCGAGCACATGTTCGGCGCCAACGCGATGGATCTGTCCCTGCGTCCGCCTGCGGCTCGAGCTGGTTACAGCCAGGGCAGAGCCCTCGCGGAACTGGTCGCCGAAATCTGGCGGTGATGGCTGAAACCTGTCGGTGTTCGACTGTTACGGCGCGAGAGTCCAGGGGTCTCCGTGCGAGGCGCGGTGCCATGCCTGCCGCGGGCCGCCCGATTCGTGCGCGACATCTGTCAGCCAGATCGTGCTGTCCGGGGCCCATCCGGCGATGACCGTCGCCGTTTCGGCGTCGACCGTTAGTGGGCGCGTCGCGCCGTTGAGGTAGCCCAGGACGGAGAGGTGCGCGGCGTCCCACTCCCCTGCCACTTGTTCCCAATCCGGGATGACCCATCGGCCGTCGCGTCCGGTCAGGCGGAACCAGTCGTGTCGCCGGGATGCAGTGACCTCTACTGGGAACCTGCGGCACAGCGTTATCCAGTCTTCTGCTGTGCCGATCTCAAGAGTCCGGCCCGCTCCCCGAACCGGAACCGTGGTCGCCTGCTCCCACCCCAGGGAATCTTCCACGAGGCTCAGTGCGGCCGGGACCTGCCCAACGGTGTGGAGCAGCCCGTGCGGGATCGACCACCAAGTTCCTGACCAGTTGGCGCGAGGATCGCCCGGGCGTTCGCGCGCGGCCCGCAGTTCCCCGGCTCGTTCGTCTCGGCCCCACCCAGCCAGTGTTTGTCGCGGATTCTTCGGCAGCGGTGCCTGGCCGTTTGTCGATCGCAAGCCGATGGCCCACTGCTCCGCCCGGCGAGGCTGCCAGAACCACTGGCTGTCGGGCAGCGCCATGACCTGTTCCGCGACGGGCGACAGGGCCGCCGTCACACTCGGGAGATC
Organism: Arthrobacter sp. I3; assembly: GCF_000520575.1. Classification (NCBI taxonomy): domain Bacteria; kingdom Bacillati; phylum Actinomycetota; class Actinomycetes; order Micrococcales; family Micrococcaceae; genus Arthrobacter; species Arthrobacter sp. I3. The sequence continues at coordinate 115,179 of NZ_KI914916.1, read as the reverse complement.
CGCGAGCACGTCCTCTCCATCGGGTGCCTGCCAGTACCTTGCCGTGTCCACGGACCGCTCGAGGGCCGCCTGCACCAGGTCGCTGTCAAGTCCGGTGAAGTCCAGGGAGGCGAGCCTGGCAGCCAGCTGTTCTGGTGACGCGGCAAAGGCCGGCGTCGAGGCCTCCCCGGAGGCAGCAGCGCGCAGCAGGACCCGCGAGGTCCCCGGTCCACCATCAAGTTCGTATCCCAACCAGGAAGCCGCCGTTTTGACCTCCGGATCCAGCAGCATCGCCAGCTCGAGGCACAGACGGCGCCCTCGGGGCCCCCGCAGAAATACGTCCACACTTGGCGTCATCAAATCATCCTCCCACCAGAGCGCAGCTTTACCCGGAGCGGTCCCGGGTGCCGTCGATGATGGCGGGTATCGCCGCGACGCGTTCTACCATTGCGGGATGGAGACCACGGTTAGCGGAGTGCCTGTGCATTACGCCGAGTACGGCAGCGGCACGCCGGTTCTCGCTCTCCACGGCGCCGGTGTGGATCATCGCGAGATCGCCAGTGCCCTTGAACCGATTTTCGACGACGTGCCTGGTTACCGGCGCCTGTATCCGGACCTGCCCGGGATGGGCCGGACCCCGGCGCCCGAGACGATCACAGGCAATGACGACGTCGTGGACATGCTGCTCGGCCTGATCGCCAGCACTATTGGTGACGAACCGTTTCTTATGATGGGTCAGTCCTACGGCGGCTACCTGGCCCGTGCGATTGCGAACCTGCGACCTGATCAGGCCGTCGGACTGGCGCTGATCTGCCCCGTTGGCCCGCAGACGCGCGACGTGCCTCAGCACGAGGTCCTTGTTTCGTCGGTCGATCTGACCGGTGCACTCGACTCGGATCTCGAGGCCACTTACCGCAGCTACTTCGTTGTGCAGACGCCTGAAACGCTGCGTCGGTTCCAGAAGTATGTGGCTCCCGCAACGTCCCTGGCTGACGAGTCGAGCCTGATGCGGATCTTTTCGCACTGGGAGTTGCGGGATCGGCCGGAAGCCGCGAAAGCCTATCCTCATCCGGTGTTGGTCGTTGCCGGGCGACAGGATGCCACCGCCGGGCACACAGGACCGTCGGAGCTGATCCGGCACTACCCACGCGCTACGTTGGCCGTACTCGACCGCGCCGGCCACGCCTTGATCCATGAGCAACCCAACCTCGTGCGAGCCCTTGTCGCCGACTGGCTCATGCGCGTGCGCGAGGCATCAGACGACAAAACCTAGTGGGCAGTGGCGCCCGCACGCGGGCGGATCCCTGCTTTATGGCTCCGCCGAACAAAGGCAAGACGATCCGTCCGCGGCGTCCAACCGGCGTCATGTAATGCACGGTAAGCAGCAAACCATCGCGACGGATTGCAGTCGGGCTACCAGCAAAAGGACAATGGTGCCCATGACCGTCGTGACCCTCCTGGCCTTTGCCGGGCTGTGCCTGCTGCTTTCCGTCACCCCCGGCCCGGATACCTTCCTGGTGCTGAGGATCTCGTTGCAAAGTGCCGGGGCCGGCCTGGCGGCGGCGCTGGGCTCAGCTCTGGCATCCCTGGTCTGGGCCGCGCTGGTGGGAGCGGGGCTCGCCGCCGTGCTGGAGGACTCGGCGGAAGTGTTCCGTTGGCTGAAGATCGCAGGCGGGTTGTACTTGCTGTATCTGGGAATCTCGTCGCTGATCCGGGCGCGCCGCACAACTGCATCCCCGGCGGCCGGGCACGCTCCCCGCCGGAGCTACAGCCGAAGGACCGGCTTCGGTGCCGGCGCGTTCTCCACACTGCTCAACCCCAAGGTCGGCTTGTTCTACCTCGCCGTCGTGCCGCAGTTCATTCCACACGGCGGCAACACCCTGGACACCGCCATGGTGCTCGGTGCCATCGAAAGCGCCATTGGATTCCTTTACCTGGCGGCTGTAGCCGTCGCGGCAGCGAAGGCAATGGCCTGGCTGCAGCGCCCCCGGGTGAGCAGTTGGCTCGAACGCGGCAGCAGCGGCATCATCGCCGCGCTCGGCCTGGGCGTACTGGCATCCAGCACCAGCTCGTAGCGGCGCGCCGGACCTCGACGGACAGGTGCAGTTCCCTATCCGGCAGAATGCCAACCCACTCAAGAGCCGAGCTGGTTATTCGTCTCCCTCCTCTGGACCTTCAGTTGGCACATTGACTCCGCGAATTTCACGAAAACGGCGGCCGGTCCTGAAGAGGACCGACCGCCGCCGAATGAAGATCAGGGTTGCATCAGGCCTTGGCCTTTCGCTTCACCCAGCCCCATACAGCCGTAGCCACCAGGAGCACCAGGCCGATGATGGCCAACCAGAGCAGGCCCTTCACGGCGAAGCCCAGGATCGAAAGAATAAGCCAAATAATAAGTAGTGTGATTATTAGTCCCATACGGAAAGCCTAAGCCACCCAGGTGGCTGTTTCCGAACGATCAGTGATCGTGGCGGAAGATGGCCACGGCTTCGCGGACCGCGTAGTAGACGATGACCATACCGGCCACGGGGTCGGCCCACCACCAACCGGCAAAGGTGTCCAGCAAGATGCCGGCCAGCACGGCGGCTGCCAGAAGACCGTCGATAAACGTCACCTTGCCCTCTGCTATGAGAACGGGATTGCCCAGCGCCTTGCCCGTGCGGGCCTTTCCGGCTGAGAGGGCGAACATGACCACTGCCGTGACAGCCGTCCAGATAATTCCGGTGGGGCTCGGCCGTGCGTGGTGCCCGGCTGCCAAGGCAAGTCCGGACTGGACGAGCAGATAGAGAGCAAGGGCAACGAACGCCCCGGCGATCAGCCTCAACGCCAACCGTTGACGCCGTTCCCCGGCTCCGGAGAGTTCCCAGATCACCACGGTGCTGGCACCGATCTCGATCAGGCTGTCCAGGCCGAAGCCGGCCAGCGCCACCGATCCGGCCGTGATGGAAGCGACGGCAAGAACTGCCACTCCGACGACGTTCCAGCCCAGCGTGATGCCCTCAAGGATGAACCCGCGACGTCTCAGGCGCGCGATCTCAGGGCGCGTCAAGATTTCAGGCAGCATCCGTGCTCTCTTTCCCGGCGCCCCCGGCGTTTCCGGCGATGGGTGCCGGCAGGCCGGCCAGCCGTTCGATGACGGCAAGCCCGGCCGGGGTGCCCGGCCAATGCCGCCGCAAAGATTCCGGGCCTGCGGAGCGGATCACGGAACGAAGAACCAAGGCCATGACGATCACGTCATCGGCATAGCCAATCAGCGGGAGGAAGTCCGGGACAAGATCCAGCGGCAAGAGCAGATATCCCAACAAAAGGAACAGCTTGATCCGGGCGCCGCGGGATACCGCTGGGTCGGCCGCCAAACGCCTCAGCACGCGCAACACATCCGGCAGCAGCCGCAACGCTTCCCGCATACCCACCGTCTCCGGATGGGACCTCGCATAGACCCACAACCCCAGCAGAAGAACCGCGTAGACAGCTACCAGCCCGGCCAGGATCCCCAGCGCCGCGTGCCACCACTGCACGGCCCCTACTCCCCGCCCTCAGGCAGGCCATGGCCTGACGGGGCATGCAGAGTCGCGTAGACCTTCTCGGCGTACTCGTCGAATACAGCGGAACACTCGCGCAGTCGCTCGTCGGCGGCCTGCGCTTCCGGCAGTTCCAGAACGTCACGGCTTTTCAGATCACGGTACCAGCGCCGCAGGCGGTCCAGGCTCTGCTCTTCCTCTTCCAGCTCCGCCAGAGTGAACTTGGCGTTTCGGGTTTCCTTGGCGATTTCGTCCTCGAACGCCCCGCAATCGCCGGTGAATTCCTTCCACTCATCCAACCTGAGCTCCTTGAATGCCGAGCGCAGGCCTTCCACTCCCGCATCGCCGCTACCCGGCGTTGGCAGGACGAGGACACTGCCGGTTCCGCGGCCGGCCAGCTCCACGACCCTAGGCACGGCCTCCGAGAAGAACGGCGTGTCTGGAACGGTCCATACTCCCGAGGCCACTGGCGCAGCACCGATCCTCCGGAGCTCCCGCCACACACCGACCCTCGTCCGTGAGGTCTCACCAGTCAACCGGACAACGAGAACCAACCAATCCATGCATCAATCATATACTGCTACAACAAGGTAAGTAACAGCTGTTACATCCTCCCTGCTCGGGAGGGCACAGAACCCGAGGACCTCGGCCGGTAGGTTCGGTCGGTCCGATGGAATCCCTTAGCCCTATCTGCCCGGTCTGAAAATACGGTAGCTCCGGGTGATTTGGGATGGGATTTTCTGTCTTGCCCGGACTGCAGGCCGCTCGCGTGGGTTCTGGATACCGACGGCGGAAACAATGCCCCCGAGGATGAGCAGCACCGCCGTCACGGTCACCACCCGGTGAAATCCGTCGAGATCAAGTTTGCCGCCCATGACGAGGCCGACCAGCGAGATGCCGATCAGACCGGCAACCCTGCTGACGGCGTTATTCGCTGCCGAGCCGATGCCGGCCTGCTGTTCCGAGATCGAACCGAGAATGGCGGCGGTGAGCGGTGCGACTGTCGCCGATAGCCCGACTGCGAACAGGAGGATCCCGGGCATCAGCTGGGTCCAGTAGTTGACCGGGATTTCCGACGCGAGCATCAGGAGGTAGCCAACTCCGGCGAGAACAGGTCCGAATGCCATGAACCACCGCGGGCCGAACCGCCCGGCCAGTGAGCCAAACCATGACGCCAGGAGGATGTTGACGAGGCTGACGGGAAGCAAGGCCAGAGCGGCCGACGTCGCCGGAAAACCGGCAACCTGCTGCAGGAAAAGCACGATGATGAACCCGCCGATCGACAGCGCGGCGTAGACGAAGGCCGTAGCCACGTTGCCGACGGCAAAGTTTCGGACGGAGAAGAGGCTGAGCGGCAGGAGCGGGTGCTTCGCGGTCTTTTCCCGCCAAATGAACCCGGCGAGGCACAGGATGCCGAGGACGAGGGGCATCAGAATGAGTGGGCTCCCCCAGCCGTAGTTGCCCTGTTCGATCAACGCGTAGACTGGCCCCGCCAACCCGAGCACACAGAGCACGGCACCCGCGTAGTCGATCCGCACGCCCTCCTCGCGAACATCCTTGGCCCGCAGCACGGCTAGCAAGTACAAGGTCACGGCAATGGGCAGGACGTTGATTCCGAAGATCCAGCGCCAGCCCACCGAATCAACGAGCACTCCACCAAGCAGGGGTCCCGCGATGAAAGCCACGGTTGTACCAGCAGTCCACTGGCCGATTGCCTTCGCCCGGGGCGCTTCGTCGAAGTTTGATGTGATCAGAGCCAGGGAGCTGGGCACCAGCAAGGCGCCCGCCACGCCTTGAAGCGCTCTGGCCAGGACCAGCCAGTCCGCTGTGGGTGCCAGCGCACACATCACTGATGTCGCGCCGAACCCGATCAGGCCTGCCCGGAGAATGACAACCCGGCCCAACAAATCAGAGAGCGAACCGGCGACCAGGATCAGTGACCCCAGGGTGATCAGGTAGGCATCGACAACCCATTGCTGCGTTGTCAGTCCGCCGCCCAGTTCACGGGAAATGGCCGGCAGCGCTACGTTGATGACGCTGCCGTCGAGAAACGACACAAAGGACGCGAGAATCGCGATCCACAGCACGAGCCTCTGCGTACGCGCCGACGGTAGGGAACCCATCCTTCAAGCTACACCCGCCCCGGCGGTTGCCGGACTCAGATATGGAAGGACGTACAGCCCGTCGCCGGAGTATATTTTTATGTCTGGTCTCTGTCCCGCCGTTGCCCTATCGTTGGGGCACCGATTACATTCGACCGGCGGAGCTCCGCATCGGAGGTACATGATGGGAATCATCTCGTCTGGTTTTCATGGAAAACGGCGCACCGGCAATACAGCGTTACCACCCGGCCAATACGAGACGCCAAGCTTTCCCGTACTGACGGCGGGCCCTGCACCTTATATCGCCCGGGCTGACTGGGAATTCTTCATTACTACGGAGACTGGGCAGCGCCGCGCCTGGTCCTGGGATGAGCTCTTGGCACTACCGCAGGTTGATATCCGGACCGATATTCATTGTGTGACCAGCTGGTCCAAACTGGGCACCTCGTGGCGCGGGGTGTCCCTGGACACCTTGTTCGCGGATGTGGAAACAACATCCGAGTTCACTACGGCTCACTCCTACGGCGGCTATACGACCAATGTCCCGTTGCAGGACCTGCTGGACGGCCAGGCATGGGTGGCGTGGCAATTCGACGGTGAACCACTGGAACGGGCCCACGGTGGCCCCGCCCGCCTGCTGATACCCCACTTGTACTTTTGGAAGAGTGCGAAGTGGATCAATGGCATCGAGCTGATGCCGCACGATGTTCCCGGCTTCTGGGAATCGAACGGGTACCACATCTACGGCGACCCCTGGCGCGAGGAGCGCTACTCATGAGGCAGGACAGATGAGCACCCTGTGGCGCGTCGCCGAGGTGATCCGCGGCGTTCCTGAAACAGAATCCTCCAGAACCATCGGCCTGCGCGTGGACGGGCTGAACGGCAACCTTGCCGGCCAGCACATCGATATCCGGCTCACGGCGGACGACGGATACACGGCAGTGCGGTCCTACTCAGTAGCCACAGCCGGCATGGACGAACTCCTGGAGATCACGGTCGACGAACTGGCCAACGGGGAGGTCTCCCCCTATCTGGTCAGAGACCTGATGGTCGGGGACCAATTGGAGATCCGGGGGCCCGTCGGCGGCTGGTTCGTCTGGCTTCCGACCGATCCCAACCCGGTTCAGCTGATCGCCGGGGGATCCGGCATTGTCCCGCTCATGTCCATGATCCGCGCCCACGAGGCATCCGGGAATCCTTCACAGTTCCGGTTGCTGTACTCGCTGAAATCGCCCGAGGCAGGGTTCTATCGGGAGGAGCTGCTCGCCTTGAACCAGGGATCTCCCAAGCTGACGGTCGACTATGTCTATACACGCAAAGTTCCGGAGGGCTGGCCAAGGGCCCCGAGGCGACTCACCGCTGAAACACTGTTGGCAAGCATCCTGCCGGCGGACATGGCACCCGACATCTTCATCTGCGGTCAGACGATGTTTGTCGAAACGGTCACAGAGTGGATGGTGCAGGCGGGCTATCCGACCGCCTCAATCAAGACCGAACGCTTTGGCGGAACGGGAGGAATACGGTGACTGGCAACAACGGCTCCGCTTCCCCTGGTGCTGAGGACCCGCGCCTCGAGGACCAGGACATCGCCGGGACCGCAGGCAATCCGATACCTCATCTTGACGGGAACGCGGCAGCAGGACCCCTGTGGGAACTGTTCCGCATCGACATCATTGCAGCGATCGGTCGGTGCAAGAATTGTGGCGCTGTCAGGGTCTTCGGGGAAGCAGCGGTCTATGCCGATGCCCCGGGAATAGTTGTGCGCTGCAGTTCTTGCGGGGGCGTCCTGCTGCGTCTCGTAGAGACTCCGACCAAATTCTGGCTCGATGTCAGCGGACTCAGCTACCTTCAGATCGACCGGGAGACCTAACGCGCTGCTCTGCTATCCGCACCCCGCCGTGCTCAAGACCGCAGGGGGCGTGAAGAGGTAGTCTGCGACGATGCTGAACACCCTCAACGCTTCATCATGGGCGCCAGTGGATCTGGAACAACGACACTCGGCCGGGCGATCGCCAACCAGTGGTCAGTACCTTTCCTCTAGTTATTTGATCAACGTGTCGCCAGTGCGCGGTCAGGCTTACCGTCATGGCGATCATCCATCAGGCAGAACTGCAGCCGACGAAACTTGAGCTTCTCGCAGAGTGGCTGCCCCGCCAGCCCTGGTTCACGGAACCCGGCACGGCAGCGCTGCACAAAGTTGGCGCCTACCGGTTCGACGACCCCGCCGGCGAGGTCGGCATAGAAACCATCATCGTGTCGGTGGGTAACTCCACTTTTCAAGTCCCACTCACGTACAGGGCCCAACCCTTGGCCGGCGCGGAATCCTGGTTGGTCGGAACCATGCAGCACTCGGTTCTCGGCCCGAGGTGGGTTTACGATGCCTGCGCCGATCCAATCTACGTGGCAGCGCTGGCGGCGAGCATCATGCTGGGCCGGCCGCAGGCAGAGCAATACCTCCAAAAAGGGGAAAACCTGGAACTCCTGGCCCAGACGGTCTACGTGCGAAGCACCGGGCCGAAACTCGATTCAGTCCCTCACGTCTCTTCAGCGGCACCGCGCGCCACCGACGCCGGCACCGCCATCGAGACTGCTGACCTTCACCTGCTTGTTATCCGGCGGCTGGACCTGGATGTGCAACCGGCCAGCCCGCTCGCGCTGACCGGCACCTGGGAAGGTCAGACGGACAACGTCAAACTCGCCGCCATCAGTGATGCCTGACATTTCCGCGGGTTAGGGGCGCCCCACTCCGTCCGCGTCCCGGGGTTGGGTATTGCCTTCCTGCCGTTCAGGCTGGATTCCGTGCTGTTCCCGGAGCTCGCGCCCGCGGCGAATGTCCTCTTCTTCGCGGGCCTGGAGCTTGTCGCTCTGTTTCGTGTCCCGTGGCGGCAATTGGATGGTCTCTTCGGCCTCAATGCCGGCCTGGAGTTGGCGTCCCCGCTCCATCTCGGCGTCGAACTCGGCACCGAACAGCAACGACATGTTCAGGATCCAGAGCCACAGCAGCGAGATGATGACGCCGCCGATCGCACCATAGGTCTTCTCGTAGCTATTGAAGTTGGCCACATAGAAAGCGAAGGCCAAGGACGCCAGCAGGAAGATGACCAAGGCGATAGCGGAACCCAGGCTCATCCAGCGGAACTTGGGCTGCTTTACGTTCGGCGTAGCGTAGTAGAGGATGGCGATCACCAGAATCACGAGTAACAGAATCACCGGCCACTTGAGAATGTTCCACGCCGTCAGGACGGCCCCGCCCAGGCCGATCGCGTTGCCGACGGCGTCCGCCACCGGCCCGCTCAGCACGAGCATGGCTGAAAGCACGAGGACGATCAGCACGGCGGCAATGGTGACGGCGAGCATCGTGCCCCGAAGTTTGATGAACGGCCGGCCCTCGTCAATTTCGTAAATCCGGTTCATTGCCCGGCCAAAGGCTCCGACATAGCCGGAGGCGGACCAGAGGGCGGTGAGGATGCCGAGTACCAGGGTGAGGCCGGCAGCGGAGGAACTGCTGAGCTGCTCGATTGGCTGGCGGATCGCGTCCACGGTGTCACCGGGCGCGAATCCTTGAACGATCTCCATGAGAGCGGATGTGGTCTTCTTGGCGTCCCCGAAAATGCCCAGCAACGACACGAGGGCCAACAGCGCCGGGAAAATAGAAAGCACCGCGTAGTAGGTCAGTGCTGCGGCGAGATCCGGGCACTGGTCCTTGGTGAATTCACGCAGGGTCTTTTTGGCGATGTACTTCCACGAGGGCTTAGTGACGTCGGCCGGGCTGTCCGGTTTACGGGAGTCGTCCGGGGCAGGTGCCGTGCGGGCCTTGGCGGTGCTGCTCTCGTCCGTTTCGGCGTCGGTCATGGATTCATTTTCTGCCTTGGTTGGGTTCTTGGCCATTGGAAATTCCTTCGTGGGGTTAAGGGAAATGGCCGGCCGCCCAGCGCATCAGCGAGGGCAGCCGGCCTTATTCAGACGCGGCCTCAGGCCTGCTGAACGTTGTCCTTGGCTTCGGCAGTCCGATCCTTGACGTCCTCCACAGCGGCTTGCCCGTCTGCCTTGAGGTGATCGGTTGCGTCCGCGGCAGTGGCCTTGACGTTCTCCACAGCTTCCTGGGCGGGCGCCTTGAGCCCTTCGGCTACCTGCTTGGCGGCGTCCGTCAGTTCCGTGGTGAGTGGCTCGGCTGCCGATTTGAGGGCATCAGCGGCTTCACGCTCCTTCTGACTGGCCGGGATCAGGGAGGAAACGAGCAGGCCGGCACCAAAGGCGATCAACCCGGCAGCCAGTGGGTTCCCCTGTGTCCTGTTCTTCAGCTGGCCCGGCGCGCCCGCAACTGCGGAGCCCGCGTCGCTCACATGCGAGCCGACGCTTCCGGTGGTGGAGTGGACGTGGTCGGCGGTATGGTCTGCGGCTCCCATGACTTTATCCTTCACTCCGAAGACGGCGTCTTTGACGTTCTCTTTGACTCTATCCGTCTGCCGCTGGACGATATGCGACGGCGTGACTTTGTCAGCGACGGCGTCCACGTTTGTGCCCAGGCGGGCACGGGTTGCTTCAATATCTGCTCGGATGACATCCGGGTTTTCGCTCATCGTGTTTCCTCGCTGAATCTTAGGAGTTGGGTTTTAGGGTGGGCGGGATTTCCTGGAGGGTTTCAGCCGTCCTCGGCATGCCCTTGATCGCGTTCAGTTCCTTGCGGCCCATGGCTGCCAGAACGGCGGCGACAACTGCCCAGATGACGGCGACAACAACGCCGGACCAGCCGAGTCCCATCACGATCCCCAGCGCCCACCAGAGCGCCAAAGACAGGAACAGGAGCACGAAATGGCCAGCGACGCCGGCGCCGGCGAGCATGCCGGTGCCTTTGCCTGCCCGGGTGGCGGACTGCTTGAGTTCGACCTTGGCCAGTTCCACTTCCTGTCGCATCAGGGTGGACATGTCCCGTGTGACCTCACCGAGGAGGTCACCCAGGGACGTCGATTCAGCCTTTGCCTGCGCGGCCGTGGGAGGCATTTCGCTGCTCATCGACGGCCACCATCAAAGGGGTCATCGCGCAGCGGATCAGCCTGCTGCAATGGCTCACCAGCCACGGACTCTGAGGACCGGCGGCCCTGCCCGGCGTCGCGGAGCGGATCGGGGGTTCCCAAATCGGAGTCCAGCGGATTCGGCGGATAGGTGTCAGCGAGGCCCGCCGTCGTGGTTTGCGGAGCGGGCATCTGTACCGGCGGCGGCGGAACCGCTACCCCGGTATCGGGGATCCGGCCAGCAGTGGACGTGCCGGTAGCGGTAGCGCCCGTCGCTTCGGGGGCGCCGGCGCTCAAGCTGCGGCTGAGACGCCCAGCCAGGACACCGGCTCCAGCCGCGAGCAGGAGGAAGGTGCCCGGGCGCTGCCGGGCAAAGGACTTTACCTCGGTCAGAAGCGAACCCGGATCCCGGCCATCGAGCCAGGACGCAACAGCGGAGGACCGCTCGGCAGCTTGGCGGACGAGGTCAGTGGCCACGCCGGGCTGGTCAGAGGCGGCAGCCATGGAATGCAGTTCGCCGGCGACGGACCGCAGACCTTCGGCGACCTTCTGCTGCTGGGTTCCTGCCTGCTCGGTGAGATCGGACTTTGCCTGGTGCAGCAGGTCCCGGGCATTGGTCTTGACCTCGGCGGCAACGTTGGCTGCCTCGGCCTTGGCCGTCCCGGCGACGTTCTGGGCAGCGTCTGCCGCGTGCCGCGTTACGTCCGCAGCTTCGTCCTTGGCCGCTTCCTGTTTGGAGTCAGCACGTCCCGTGCCTTGCGGGGGTACAACTCCAACACCGGCGTACCGGTCCGGGGAAGCTTCGGGTGCTGCCTGGGCCCATGGGTTCTGTGTCATCGTTGCTCTCTTTCAGGAATGGTCCGCTTGGGATCGTGACTAGCGCTACCGGATGAAATTAGTAAGCACGGTTACTAACTAGATACTAAGCACACTTGCTATATGTCGCGCAAGGCCTCGAACGAAAATCGGACGGTCCGCCTTCCGCCCGTCGGGTGAATCGCCGCGCGCCCTGTGGGCCGCGCGTGAAAAATAGTAAGCATACTTGCCAAAAGGGAGCCCGGCATGCATAGGGTGGGTATCCAGCGTCGGCGCTTCGTGCCGACGTCGCAGGCAGCGTGACTTTCGTTGCCACCCAATCAGGAAGGTCTTCTTCGTGATACTCGCCCGTGAGCCCAACGCCCGGGACGGTTACCGGCTTCTAACCTCAGCGGCCCGTTTAGTGCAACGCCTACACGACGATGCCCTGGCGCCACTGGGGTTGACGCGTGCCGCCGTCATCGCGCTGGAAGCCGTGGCACCCCGCCCGATGTACCAGGAACAGCTCGCCGCAAGAGTTCATGTCCAAAGCCAAACGCTCGGCCGCGTCCTTGCCCGGCTCGAGGACGCGGGGCTGGTCACGAGGACGCGAAACCCTGAGGATCGGCGCCAATTTCAGGTTGAGATTACCGACGCCGGCACCGCGGCACTGCAAGCGGCCTCCAGGGCTGAGCGTGCGGCCGTTCCCGCCGACTTCGACGGGTGGGAGGCACTGTCTGAGCAACTCGCCCGGTTTGTGGATTTCTTCCAGACTCCACGGCCCGGCGCCCCAGGCTCCACGGCCCGGCACCCCAGGCTCGACGTGCCCTCCCCCGCCCAAGGACGGCCTCCGGCGCCAATGAACTAGCCTCCCGCGGCTGGTTGCCTCTGGGCCTCCCCCGCCCGGCGCCCACGGCCAGTCGCCGCTTCCATTGCAGTTTGGACCGGCAAGGGGCGAGCAAGACAGAGGGCCACTGAGCCGGGTATTGCGCGTTACTATGCATGCTGATTAAATCGCCGTTACGGCCGCATTCCACGACCGGTCTACCGAAAGGAAGTACAAAGATGGGAATTCTCGCTTTTCTCATTCTCGGCCTTATCGCCGGAGCTATCGCCAAGGCGGTCCTTCCTGGCCGTCAAGGAGGCGGCTGGCTGATCACACTCGTTGTTGGCGTCGTGGGCGCAATCCTCGGAGGTTGGATCGGCTCGTTGATCTTCGGCGGAGGGCTCGCTGACTTCTTTGACCTGCGGACCTGGCTCCTCTCCATCCTCGGGGCCGTTATTGTGCTCCTGATCTATGGGGCTCTTGCCGGTCGCAGGACCAGGGCGTAGCAGCCTCGATACTCCGGGTGCAGGGTTGCCGCTGAGGACGCCCTGCGACTTCTGTCAGACGGTGCCGGGCCGGCCTTGGAACACCCCGGGAGGAAACTCCCGGCGTTTCTCGGCCCGCGCCGCCGAGTCCAACCTCATGACGTTTCACCTCATGCCGGGCGACCGCCCGCAATGCTTCGCCGAGAACAAGCTTTGAAAGCCTCCGAGCGCAGCTCCGGCGGCCGGTTCTGGCGTCGCCGTCGTTAGTAGTCGTCGCCAAAGCGGCAGAAGTCATTGCTCCGCGCGCATCCGACACCATGCGACCAGAGATGCTAAACAGCAAGGAGATAGACATGGACAACCTATTCCGCCGCACGGGCATCGACGTGCCCGAACCAGTCCGGCGCTTCCTGCAAGGCGAGACGGACACCTGGCTCAGGGTCGAAGAATACCGGGATGGAAACACCTTGGTGGTCAGAACCGATATCCCCGGCATCGACCCGGACAAGGACATCGATATCACCGTCAGCGAGGGCAACCTGAATATCGCTGCCCGGCGCACCGAGCCCCCGCACAAGGATCAACCGGGTTACCGAAGCGAAGTGCGGTACGGCGAATATTCGCGAAGCGTCCCGCTGCCCCGCGGCGCGGACCCTGACACCGTCGAGGCCAGCTACATCGACGGCGTCTTGGAAATCCGCGCCCAGATCCCGGAGCAGTCCGGACCGTCCGCCACGAAAGTCCACGTCTCCCGCGGTGGAAACCAATCACCGGAAGCACCGGAGAACTTCGTGACCTGAACGGCATTTCCGGCACTTGATCCGCCCGGCACCCACCGGCGACCGCGCGCGCTTCTGGCATGGCAAAGGAGGCGGCCGGTCTTGGTGCACCGGTGCCCGGCCTCGCCACGGCCTCCGCAGCCCCCGCCCCGGAAAATTGAGACAGAGCGGACACCACCTCATGACTATCAAGATCAACGACGCGGCGCTGCGTCATGCTCGGCAGCTCATCAAGGACTCGAGGTTTGCCCGGGATACCCGTGACGATTGGAGCGAGCACGCGCCCGACGCCGAGGCAGAAAACGCATTCATCGACAAGCACGGGTACAAGGAGTACGGCACGTGGCATCTGGGCGAAGACGCCGAGAAGACGCACGACACGAAGGGGCGCTACAGCTTTCCCTTCGGTGATTTCCGCCGGCTGCATCGCTGCGCGATTCTCGCCATCGAGAGCCGGGCCGCCCAGAATAGTTACGACGACATCGCCGCCGCAGCGAAGTCCCTGCTCGACGAACTGGACCAGGACTAGACCTGGCCGTACACCACACTCTCTCCGCCATCGCCTCGCGCAAGGACCCCACCTGGACGGCCTGGAATGACCGCCACGGGTGTCCTCACCGGGCCGTCTCTTGGGCGCCGGGCCTCCCCGTGTGCCTTCCGGCGGAGCCCCGCCGCCGGGAACCCAACTATTCATAAGGGGGCTTCCTAATCTAACCGGGCTCGTGATATAACACGGAAAACGGCGCAGGAGAACTCCCTGCGCAACGGGACCGGTCCCAGCTCCTAATCGAATGGCGGCGCATTCCATTGGACATTTCCCACCGGCTCCAAGCCGGACGGGCGGTGGCGACAACGTTCATCCCCAGTCTGCGCTCCCTTTCGGCATCAGGCCGCCGCTCGCGAAGGTCTCGCGCAGGACCCTGACCGTGCCAGAACTGCGGGTCGGCCTCGGAAGTTCTCAGCTGAGCGCACTGCCGACTGATCATCGCCCGCTCCCGTAGTTCGCAGTTCCGCGGACGCTTCCCAAGCACCGGACAGCACCAAGGCGTCCTGTCCGGTACCGGTCGGGCGGTCCATCAAGGGCTCCTGACCGGACCCACAATTTCAACCTAAGAGATCCAAGGAGACGTCATGCTCACCACCGAACAAATTGACCGTCTGCTCAGCCAAGGCGCAAATGTCCTGTCGGGAGACGGAGAAAAGATCGGCTCCATCGGCCAGGTCTTCGTGGACAACGAAGCCGGCCAGCCCAGCTGGGTAACCGTCCGTACGGGCCTGTTCGGGATGTCCGAATCATTTGTTCCCCTCGAGGGTGCTCGGCTGGAGGGCAATGACATCGTCGTCCCGTACAACAAAAATCAGGTCAAGGACGCGCCAAGGATCGACGCCGATCGGCCTCTGGAGCCTGCCGAGGAAGACCGGCTCTACCAGCATTACCGGATGGACAGCGGACGCACCTACACGGACGCGGATACAGCTGACGCAGCATCCGCCACACGACAGGACGCCTCCGGAACCGAGCGCGCCGAGACCCGCGACGCCACGGGCACAGCCGGATACGGCACAGCGACACCCACCACCGACGCCGCAACGCCACCCACGACACGACAGGACACCACCGGAACCGACCGCGCCCAAACCCGCGACGCCACTGATACGAACCGCGCCGAGACCCGCGACGCCACGGGCCGGGGGCGCCTGCGCAAATACGTCACGACGGAAACCGTCACCAGGACGGTGCCAGTGCAACGCGAAGAGGTTCGAATCGAGCGGGAACCGATTGCCGAGGAGGACCGCGACGAGGTCTCGAACCGTCCGGCCAGCGACGACGAGGTAATCCTTCACGAAGAGCGAGTCATAGTGACCAAGGAGACCGTCCCGGTTGAACGGGTCCGCATCGTTACTGAAACGGTCGCAGATGAAGTCACCATCCGTGAGAAGGTCCACAAGGAACACTTTGACGGCGAAAGCAGCGAGGGATCCGAGGGCTCCGAGGGCACCGACGCCAGCCGCGGCTGAACATGCGGATTGTTTAGATGCCCGGGGCAAGGGCTGCGACCCATAGCCCCGGGCATCTTGTTGTCGGAACGGGGGTGGGAGCGATTGGTTGCCCCCGGCCACACCCCTCGGCGGCGGGGTCACCGGGATCCCCTGCCCACCGGTACGGCTATGGCCTCTCGCCTGCGGCAGTGCCAGTATGTTGGGAATCAGGCTGAACCACGGAGCCTGGCTCCGGGCGGAAAGGACTCGAGGTCATGACCTACATCAACAACTTCGACGATGTGGGGCGCGGCGACGTCGCCGTGGCAGGCGGCAAGGGCGTCGGTTTGGGCGGCCTCAGCCAGGGAGGACTGCCGGTCCCGCCGTGGTTCGTGCTGAACACCGCAGCCTACGCGGATTTTGTGGCTGCCAACCATCTCGAGGCCGGCATCCATGAACTGGCTGTTCTGTCGCCGCACGCGGCACCACAGGACTACGAGGAAGCCTCGAAACGGATCCGCGCCCTTTTCACCAGCGGCACCATGCCACACGCCATCGCGGCGGAACTCGGCGGCGCCTACGGGAGGCTAGGCGACGCAGACACAGCCGTGGCGGTGCGCTCCTCCGCCACGGCCGAGGACCTCGCCTCAGCCAGCTTCGCCGGGCAACAGGAAACCTACCTCAACGTCCGGGGGACGGAGGCTGTGGCCGCGGCCGTGATTGAGTGCTGGGCCTCCCTGTGGACAGCGCGTGCCATGGCCTACCGCGCCCGTGAAGGCATCGACCCGGACACGCGCCTCGCCGTCGTGGTCCAGCAGATGGTCGACGCCGAGGCGGCCGGGGTGATGTTCACCGCCAATCCGGCCAACGGGCGCCGCGACCAGACGGTGATCAGTGCCGCGTGGGGCCTGGGCGAGTCCGTTGTCAGCGGATCGGTCACCACGGACGACGTCGTCGTCGAAGCAGGGACGGGCCGTGTGCTGTCCCGCCGGACAGCTGACAAGGAGGTCATGACCGTCTACGCGGAGCGCGGCACCCTGGAGCAGCCGGTGCCGGCGACGCGCCGCCGGCAGGCCGTATTGGACGACCGGGCGGCGGCCGAGCTGGCCGGTTACGGAACACGGATTACGGAGCATTTCGGGACGCCGCAGGATATCGAGTGGGCACGCGCCGGTGGCGAGTTCTTCATCCTGCAATCCCGGCCCATCACCGCGCTGCCCGACCCGGCAGCCGACATCCCGGACACCTGGCCGGTGCCCTACCGGCACGGGCTCTACTTCCGGGCAAGCATCGTTGAGCAGCTGCCCGACCCCCTCTCGCCGCTGTTCGCCGACCTCATTGACGGCTCGGTGTCACGGTCGCTGAGGGCCCTGATGGCCGGCGCCGTCGGCAAGGAGGTCATCCGCGAGGACGACGTCGGGCTGCCCACTATCAACGGCTACGCCTACTACTATTACCGCAACTCGGGAATGTGGCGGGTGATGGGCAAATCGCTGACGGCGATGCGGGCGCTGGCCCGCGGCAAGGCGCATATGGGAGTGGCGGGCTGGCGGGAATTTTCGCATCCCCGCTACGAGCAGGTGATCAAGGACTGGTCCGCGAAGCCCGTCGGGGAGCTCCCCGGAGAGGAACTGCTGGCGGGTGTGCAGACGCTGCTTGACGCCGGCACGGTGTACTACACGGCCGTGCAGTCCATCATTCCGATCGCCGCAACAAGCGAAATCTCCTTCCGGGCCTACTACGACAAGTTCGTTCGGCGCGACGGCGATCCCCCCGCCCAGACCTTCCTCCTCGGTTACGACAGCGAACCCATCCGCGCAGAGAAGTCGCTGTACGACCTCGCAGCCTGGGCCCGGGACGTCCCGGGGCTGGCCCCGGCGATCCTCAACGAACCCACCGCCGCACTGGCCGGGCCGCAACGCACCGGGTTCCCGCCTGCCGGAGTGGACCCGGCACCCTGGCAGCAATGGCAGGCCCGCTTCCAGGAGCACCTCGGCCGGTTCGGCCATGCGGTCTATAACCTGGACTTCGTCAGTCCGGTGCCTGCCGACGATCCCTCGCCGCTGCTGGAGACGGTGAAGTTTTACCTGCGGGGACAGGGCAATGACCCCTACGAGCGCCAGCGGCTCTCGGCCGCCCGCCGCGAGGATGAAACCCGCCGAATCGTCGCCCGGCTCGGGCCGAGGCGCCGGGCCGCATTCCTCCGACTGCTCCGGTGGGCGCAAAACGCAGCCCCGATCCGCGAGGACGCCCTGGCCGACGTCGGGCTTGCGTGGCCGCTGCTGAGGCGGATGCTGTTCGAGCTGGGCCGACGGCTCGTCGGCTCCGCAGTTATCGCCGAGCCCGCCGACGTCTTCTGGCTGCGCCACCGGGAGTTGCGCAGCGCCGTCGAGTTCGGTCTTGCCGGGTCGGGCACACCGGCAGCCGTGGCAATTACCGGGGCAGACCGGCCCGTCCGCGCCGGCGCCGTCGAGGAGCGCAAGATGCTGTGGCGGGGCCAGGCCAAGGCCGCTGCCCCGCAGCTGTTGCCGGAGAGCCGGTGGATGGAGCGGGCCTTCGGCTCAATGATGCCGGCAGGCCCACAGGATCAGCTCGGCGACGTCATCAAGGGCGTCGGCGCCAGCGCGGGCCGGGTCACCGCCCCGGCCCGCGTCCTGAGGGGCCCACAGGATTTCGGCCTGATGGAGCCCGGGGACATCCTGGTAGCCCGCATCACCACCCCGGCCTGGACCTCGCTGTTCGCGATGGCCTCCGCCGTGGTGACCGACGTCGGCGGGCCGTTGAGCCACAGCTCGATCGTGGCCCGCGAGTACGGCATCCCGGCCGTGCTTGGCACAGGCGTGGCCACCCAGCGGCTCACCAGCGGCCAACGGATCCGCGTTGACGGCGACGCCGGCACCGTCACGGTCGCAGACTGACCGCGTCATCAGGACAGTTCCCCGAGTTCCGCCGACCACGGAGGATTGGCGCCCTTCCGGGAGCAGGTGATCGCCGCTGCACGGTTCGCGTACGAGGCGACTGCGTGGAGCTGATCCAGGGTCAGGGTCTGCAGTTGCCGTCTTCCCTCCGCCCCGAGCGCTCCAAGTTTGGCGAGTCCGGAAATAAGCCCCGCCATGAAGGAATCGCCGGCGCCCACAGTATCTGACACTCGGATCGGTTCAGCTGCCATCTCGACCCGCCCGTTTCCGGACAGGATGACCGGGCCTGAGGCTCCGCGCGTCAGGGCCACCACCGCCGGCCCCAGTTCCAGCCAGGCCTGCAGGGATTCTTCCGGTGCCCGGTCCGGGTAGAGCCAGCGCAGGTCTTCGTCGCTGGCTTTGACAATGTCGCTCGCCGCCACGAACACTTCCACCTGCCGGCGTGCCGCATCCGCATCGGGACTGATCGCGGGCCGGCAATTGGGATCGAAACTGGTCGTCGCGTGTTCCCGGGCGGCCTCTACCAGGGCAAGGGTGGCCTGCTCCCCCGGCGGGAGCACCGTAGCGATAGATCCCGTGTGGACGTGGGTGGAACCTTTGACGGCGGCGAGGGCCGGCAGCGACGCCCCACTGATTGCCCAGGTGATCGAGAAGGCGTATTCGGCGGCACCGTCAGATCCCAGGGTGGCGAGGGCCGTAGACGTGGCCGCGCTTCCGCCGTTGATCACCTGGACGCCGTTCGTCTGCAGATGCTCTTCAAGCCGGAGTCCGTGTGGGTCAAGGCCATAGTGGGTCACCAGGATTGTCCTGAGGTCGAGGCGCGCAGCCCCCACTGCCACGTTGAGGGGGCTGCCCCCGGGGTGGGCCTGGCCGCCGGCAGGACCACGGGGGTCGCGGATGATGTCGACAAGGGATTCGCCAATGACCGTCAGGACACCGTCCCCCGCGGGGAGGCGGGGCGCTGGGGTGGCGTCGGTGATGCGCATCAGCGGCCCGGATAGACGACAGTTTTGAGCTGACCGGCCTGCTTGCCCGCTTTGAGTGCTGCTTCCGAGTCGGCCAGCGCAAACTTGCCGGTCACCAGGATGTCCAGATCTACTTTTCCGTCCGCGATCAGCTGGATGGCCAGCGGCCAGGTGTTGGTGTAGCGGAAGACGCCCGAGAGCCAGATTTCGCGGTTCTGGATGTAGGAGACGGGGAGTTCGACGTCGTCGGCTCCGAGCCCGACCAGGATGACCCGGCCGGCCGGTCCAACGGCTTTGATGCCGGAACGGACAGCCTGCGGGGCGCCGGAGGCGTCAATGAAGGCATCGACGTCGAGCCCTTCGGCACTGTCCGTCAAGGCGTTCAGGGCATGGGTGGCGCCGTGTTCCAGGGCGAAAGCGAGCCTTTCTTCTGCAATGTCCGTGATGTAAATTTCGGTCGCCCCGTAAGCGCGGGCGGCTTGGGCGGCGATGATGCCGATGGGGCCGGCTCCGGCGATCAGGACCCGGCTGCCGGGCTTGATCTGGGCGCGTTCGCAGGCCCAGAGGCCGACGGAGAGTGGTTCGATGAGGGCTGCCGCCTCGTCGCTGACGCTGTCTGGGATGTCGTAAGCGAAGTCGTCCTGGATCCTCACGTATTCGGTGAAAGCTCCGTCGATCGGCGGTGTGGCGTAGAACTCGATGTCCGGGCACAGGTTGTACCGTCCGGCCTTGCACTGCTTGCAGGTGCGGCAGGGCCGCTGGGGTTCGACGGCGACCCGCTGGCCAACGCGGGACGGGTCCACGTCGCTGCCGACGGCGGCGATGCGCCCGGAGAGCTCGTGGCCCAGGATCAGCGGGTGGTCCACGACGTAGTCGCCGATCCGGCCGTGCTCGTAGTAATGGACGTCGCTGCCGCACACACCGACGGCGGCGACCTGCACCAGGACCTGGTCCGCGTCCAACTCCGGGACGGGCAGTGTTTCCATGGCCATGTCGCCCTGGCGCTTGAGGACGGCGGCGCGCATGGTGGCGGGCACTTCCGGATGTCCGGGGGTGCGGGACTGTGCGGTTGATGTGGTCATCGAAGGAATCCTTTGCGGTTTGAAGAGGCGGTGGCGGGCTATTTGACGGCGCTATTTCACTGCACCCAGGGAGAGGCCTTGGACGAGTTTGTCTTGGGCGGCGAAGCCGGCGAACAGCACCGGCAGGGACACAACCACGGCGGCCGCGCAGACCTTGGCGATGAACAGTCCCTGGCTGGAGACGAGGCCGGTGAGGAAGACCGGGGCGGTGCCGGCGACCACGCCGGTGAGCACCCGGGCCAGGAGGAGTTCGTTCCAGCTGAAGATGAAGCAGATCAGGGCGGTGGCGGCGATGCCGGGCATCGCGACGGGGGCGACGACTTTGCGGAGCGTCAGTAGCAGGCCTGCGCCGTCGATCTGGGCGGCCTCGAGCATTTCGACCGGCACTTCGTCGAGGAAGGAGCGCATCATCCAGACGGCGATGGGCAGGTTCATTGAGGTGTACATCAGGCCCAGGAACCAGATGTTATCCAGGGCCCCGGCGGTTTTGGCGAAGAGGTAGAGCGGCAGGACGGCGGCGACCACGGGCATCATCTTGGTGGAGAGGAAGAAGAACAGGACGTCGGTCCACTTTTTCACCGGCCGGATGGACAGGGCGTAGGCGGCCGGGATGGCCAGCAGCAGAACCAGCACGGTGGAGAAGATCGAGGCAGTGGCGGAGTTGATCAGCGAGGGCCACGGGCTGACGCCGGACGTTGCCCCGAAGAACTCCTTGTAGGCGTCGAGGTTAAGGTCGGCGGCGATGGAGGGCGGGTTGGTGGCGGCGTCAACTTCGGAGTGGAATGAGGTCAGGATCATCCACAGGACCGGTACCGCGAAGAGCAGGGCCAGCAGCCAGGCAGCGATCCCGGCGGCCGTGTTGTTGCGCGTGGGGTCCATGCGCGACTTGCCGCGGCGCTGTGAACCGTTGGTGCGGGCGTGCGGGGCGGGGACTGATGACCTGGGTTCGGCCGGGGTGAGCGTGCTCATCGTGCTGCCTCCTTCTTGAAGAGCGAGAAAACGGTGCGGAGTGCGAAGGTCGCCACGATGATGGTGCCGATGACCACCACGACGCCGGCGGCGGAGGCCAGGCCGTATTCGTTGGCGTAGTAAAACGTCTCGTAAATGGCGTAGGGCAGGTTGGCCGTGCCCAGGCCGCCGGAGGTGATGACGAAGGTTGCGTCGAAATTCTGCACGATGTAGATGGCGCCGAGCAGTCCGCCCAGTTCCAGGTACTGGCGCAGGTGCGGGAGCGTGAGGTGCCGGAAAATAGCCCAGGGAGTGGCGCCGTCCATCTGGGCGGCTTCCACGGTGTCCATCGGGCGGGACTGCAGACCGGCGAGCAGGATGAGCATCATGAACGGGGTCCACTGCCAGATAAGCGAGACGATGATGGCCATCAGGGGCGCCGAGGACAGCAGGTCCGGCTGGGGCGGGGTGTCGGAGCCGAAGAGCGCCCAAACCCAGGTGAGGGTGCCGTTGATCAGGCCGTAGACCGGGTTGAGGATGGCATGCTTCCAGATGAGGGCAGCTGCGACCGGAACGATGAGAAACGGTGCGATCAGCATGGTTCGGGCCAATCCGCGACCGATGAACTTCTTGTCCAGCAGCAGGGCCAGGCCAAGGCCGAGGACCAGGCTGACCAAGACGACGGAGACAGTCTCGACGATGGTGGTGATGATCGCCTGCAGAAAGTAGGGGTCGGTGAGGATCTGGACGTAGTTATCGAACCCGGCGAATCCGGTCTTGTCCGGGCTCAGGCTGTTCCAGTTCATGAACGAAATGATCAGGGTCACCACGAACGGGAGCTGGGTGACGATGATGAGGAAGATCAGTGCCGGCAGCAGCGGTGCGCGGCGTGCCCAGGCCACGGCGCGTTCGCGCGCCCTGACGTTCTTGGAAGGTTTGGCTGTGCTGCTCCCGTGCCGGGAGACGCGCGCCGTTGCGGTAGTCATGATGTTCTCCTGCGGTTCGGTGGTGATTACTTGTACTTGTCGCCGACTTTTTTGGCGGCTTCCTGGCCCTTGGCCACGGCATCCGCCACGGAGCCCTGGCCGGCGATGGCTGAGCTCACACCCTGGGAAACCCTGGTGCCGAGGGCCGCGAATTCGGGAATGCCGACAAATTGGATGCCGACAGCCGGCCGCGGCTGGACTCCGGGGTTTTTCGGATCGGCGTTCTCAATGGCGAAGCGTTCGGCCTTGAAGAATGGTGCGGCCTTCTGGAAGTCGGCGTTCTCGTAGGTGGAGATCCGCTTGCCGGACGGGACCTTGGACCAGCCGAGCTTGGATGCGACCAGTTCCTCATAGTTCTTCGAACTGGCCCAGGCGATGAACTTATCGGCGGCGGCCTGCTTCTTGGAGGCCGCCTGCACGGCCCAGGACCAAGTCCACAGCCAGCCCGAGGACTTGGTCTCCTTCACCGGGGCCTGGGCATAACCGATCTTGCCCTTCACAGGGGAGTCCTCGGCTTCCAGGGCTCCGGCCGCGGAGGTGGCGTCGTACCACATGGCGACCTTGCCCTGGCTCATGTTGGTCAGGCACTCGGTGAACCCGGCCTGGGCGGCCCCTGCTTCACCGTGGTCGCGCACCAGTTTGGTGTAGAAATCAACAGCGGCGGTGAATTCCGGTGCGTTGACCTTCGCGTTCCAGTCCTTGTCGAACCAGGTCCCGCCAAAAGTGTTCACCACGGTCGTCAGGGGTGCGAAAACCTGGCCCCAGCCGGGCTGGCCGCGCAGGCAGATACCCTTCATTCCGGGGGCAGCGCCGTCAGCCTTGGCGGCCAGGGCAGCGACTTCGTCCCAGGTCGGCTTCTCCGGCATGGTCAGGCCCTTGGCCTCGAGAATGTCCTTCCGATACATCAGGAAGGAGGATTCCCCGTAGAACGGTTCGCCGTAGAGCTTGCCATCCTTGCCCGTCAGCGATGCGGTGTAGGCAGGAAGGATGTCCGCCTGGTTGAACTCGGCATCCTTGGCCACGCTGTCCAGCGGCGCCAGCCAGCCGTTGGCGGAATAGAACGGGATCTCGTAGTTGGACAGTGACGCAACGTCGTACTGGCCGGCCTGGCTCGAGAACTCCTGGCTGATCTTGGCGCGGACGTCATTCTCCGGCAGGACGGTGTAGTTGACCCTGATGCCTGTTTCCTTGGTGAAATTATCCGCGGTGAGCCGCTGCAGGTCCTCCATTTGGGGGTTGTTGACCATGAGGACATTGATGGCGTTCGGGTCGCCTGCGGAATTGCCGCCACCGGCGCCTGCGCAGGCCGTGGCGCTGAGCGCGACGCACAGGGCGCCTGCGGCCAGTGCGGCGACGCGTATTTTTGCGCGCATTAAGGACTCCTTTGTTCTTCGGGGGGTGCGATGCTGGCCCATTCCGACTGCTACGTCGGAGTCCGGGGCCGAAAACGGGGCGACGGGATCAATGCCGGGTGCCTCGCTGGTGTTCCTCAAGATTAGGCTTGTGGCATAGGGCACAACTAGCGCGTTGCTTGCTGAATTCTGATACTAATTTTCCGGGGGCGTCCCCATCCGGGCGCTATTCTGGGAAGAGTCGGCACAGATGCCGCACATTTGTCATGATCCGAACGCAGGGAGAACCACGATGAGCGCGGCGGACCCAGGCGGCGGCTCGGCCATCAATGACGGCGCAGCGGCCAGGCTTGCCGAAAGACTCCTGGGGATGCGGGCCAACCGTGAGGTCATTCCGGAAGACCCCAACCATTCCGTGCGCTGGCACGAGCACGACTACCCCAGCCCGGTCGCACGTTGGAACTACCATCCTGAATACGAGCTGCACCTGATCCGGAAAGGCACCGGAAAGTTCATCGTGGGAGACCACATCGGCACTTTCGAGGCCGGACACCTGGCCCTGGTAGGTTCGGGGCTGCCGCACGACTGGGTCAGCGACCTGAGACCCGGAGAAGTGCTTCAAGGCAGGGACGTCCTTATTCAGTTCGACGGAAAATGGGTCGAGAGGGCCGCCTCGATTCTGCCGGAAATGGCCGAGGTTAAACCCTTGCTGGAACAGTCCTCGCGTGGGATCGAGTTCCTCGGACGATCAGCCCGGGCCGCCGCCGTTTCCCTGGAGGCGATGGGGACCTCCACCGGATTGCAGCGGCTTCAGCATCTCTTTGACGTGTTGGCGATTCTTTCGCGTGCGCCAGAGTCCGAACGGCGCTACCTCGCCGACGAATGGTTCAGGCCGCAACTGGACGGGCAGGCCGCGGCGGTGGTGGACCTCGTCCTCGAGTATGTCTTCAGCAACCACGCCGGCAGCGTCAGGATGTCCGAGGCGGCGGCGCTGGTGGGTATGTCGGAACCGACATTTTCGAAGTATTTCAAGCGCGCGACCGGCCAGAATTTCAGTGATCTGGTGCGCAAACTTCGCCTGGCCCACGCCCGCCGCCTGCTGGAGCGGAGCGACAAATCGATCTCGGACATCTGCTATGAAGTGGGTTTCACGAACTTGTCCAACTTCAACCGGCATTTCCGCAATGACGCAGGCGAAACCCCCCGGGACTATCGTCAGCGGGTGCAGCACTGACGGCAGCAGCGCGGGGTTCTGCATTCTCCCGCCCCGGAGCGCGCGAGCTGGTCACCATGGCCTGGCGATGGGCATCGGCGGTAGATTGTGGGCATGGGACAGACTTCCTCGGGCCGCCGGGATTTTCTCGCTGATCGGATCTTGGGCGTGGCGGAGTTCAGCCACGCGCATTGGTTTTTCGGCAATCTCTATGAGGTCCTCGTCAAAATCCCGCACCGCGTCGCGGCCGCTGAAGCAAGCCGTGAACTGCCCCGCTCGCCCTTTGGAGCGGGAAGCCCGGGCCGTTATTACGCACCGATTGCACCGATCAATGCGCCGGCGGCGATCGCTGCCCTCGTGGCAGGCTGGAATCATGCCGACAGCAGGCCATGGCTGCTAGTCGCTGCGGCCAGCTCGACGACTGGTGCGGCCGCCACCGCCTATCTGCTCCGGTCCATCAACCCCGACCTGTTCTTCAGCCCACAACCGCTCAGTGAGACGCGCCGCAACCCCCTACTGAAGCGGTGGTACAGGGTCCACGCCGTCAGGCTCGCCGCCAGCGCAGTTGCCCTGGCCGCCATCCACGAGGCACGAACACTCCGGCTCCGAAACCGCGGATAACAGCCAGGCGCCACAACCTGAAGGAGATCTTCATGGGCAAGCTGACAGTGACTGCTTTTTCCACTCTGGACAACGTCGCCGAGGAGCCCCAGCTCTGGACGGGCCCGTTCTTCAGCGACGCCACCGTGGCCTACAACGAACAAGTTCTGGCCGGGGCGGATTCGATGCTGCTCGGCCGGGTCACCTATGACGGCTTCGCCGCCTCGTGGCCGTCGCGGTCGGGCGACTTCACCGCCGACACTTTCAACGCGATGCCGAAGTATGTCGTGTCGACCACACTGGACCACGCCGGCTGGAACAACAGCACGATTATCGCCGACGACATACCCGGCCAGGTCCGCGAGCTTCGCGAGCGGGAGAACGTGCTCGTGTGGGGAAGCCCGACGCTGACCAAGACGCTCATGGAGGAGAACCTCGTGGACGAGTACGTCCTGCTGGTCTCCCCCATCGTGCTCGGGCGTGGCAAGAAAATGCTGCCGGAGGACGGAACCCGGCACACACTGCGGATCGTCGAACTTGAACTCCTCGAAGGCGGGATGCTGGCCCTCCGAATGGCGCCGGCAGCGTCCTAAGGAGAGCACATCAGAGGATGCGCCTAGCTATCGCGCTTGGGTGCCGCCCGGACATGGGTGCGCTGACCTTGTTTGCCGATAAGGCTGAGGAATTCGACCGGACCGACGCTGGTTGCGCCGAACCAGTGCGGGGTTCGGGTGTCGAACTCCACGGCTTCGCCGGGCCTCAGGATCAGGTCATGTTCACCGAGGACCAGGCGCAAGGTGCCATTGAGGACATAGGCCCAGTCGTAGCCTTCGTGGGTGCGCAGCTGAGGCTCCTGCCCATCCCTGCCCTTGGGGAGGATGAACTTGTAGGCCTGAATGCCGCCCGGGCGGCGCGTGAGAGGCAAGATCGTCGACCCGTCCGGACCTGCGACGGGACGCAGATTGAGCCGGGGGTCGCCGGTCGGCGGCGCATCGACGAGTTCGTCGAGGGTTACCCCGTGCACGCGGGCCAGGGGGAGGAGCTGCTCGAGAGTGGGCCGCCGGAGGCCTGCTTCGAGTCTGGAGAGTGTGCTGGCGGAGATGCCTGTCTGCTCGGCGAGGTCTGCGAGGGTGACGTCCCGGCGGAGTCGCAGGCGCTTGAGGCGCGGCCCGACGGCGCTGAGTGTGTAGTCGAGATCGTCGTTCATGAGGGCTATTTTGCCATTCGGCAATACCGCTTGCACATCCACCTGCCAGCCCGGGAGCATGGAATCTGAAGGCACATCAGATCGTAAGGGGTTCCACATGGCCGGGACGGCAGAGACATCGCCAGGGGAAGCAACGGGCGGACGCGACGGTGACGCGATGACGCACAGCTTCGACAAGGACTACTGGCAACAGCACTGGGAACAGGCCCACGGTCCCGCCAAGGCAGATTCGGGAGGGGCTGCCCCGAACCCGCATCTCATCCGCGAAACCAGCGGACTCGCACCGGGAACAGCGCTGGATGCCGGGTGCGGGACAGGGGCAGAGGCGACCTGGCTCGCCGCGCACGGCTGGCAGGTCACCGGCGCCGACATCTCCGGCGCTGCCCTCGCCCAAGCGGCCGAGCGTGCCGAAGGGCAGTCCGTGTCCGGCCCGGTGACCTGGGTCGAGGCGGACCTAACGTCATGGGCACCGGGTGATCGGTTCGACCTTGTGACCACCCACTACGCTCACCCGGCGATGCCGCAACTTGCCTTCTACGAACGCATCTCGGATTGGGTAGCCCCCGGCGGCACGCTGTTGATCGTCGGGCACCTGCACGCTCCCGCCTCCCCGGGGCACGGGCACCGCCCTCCCCCGGAGGCGACTGTCACCCTCGCGGACATCACCGGGGGTCTCAACGCTGCCGTATGGAGCATCACGAGTGCCGAGGAGATCACGCGGACACTCCCCGGACCCGGTGACCGTGCGTTGCCGCTGCACGACGTCGTCGTGCGTGCCACCCGGCGCGGGTGACCTCACAGTTTCCGCCGCGCTGCACCCCCGGTGTTGCTCAGTCCGGCCGGCTGGCATCTACCGGGTAGGTCATGAACGCCGGCGTCTCATACGGATGAACGGACAACGCGGCATTGACGACGGCGTTACGCCGGGAGCGGGGGAAGATTGCCTCGATCCGGGTTTCCGGCACCTCCTCGGGGGAACCGACGACGCCGACGGACGGGTTCGCGCCGGGCAACGGGGTAAAACGCCCGGTGCCGTCGAGGCTGAACGAGCAGTGGGAGTAGTTGCCCAGCCTGCCCGCCCCGGCCTCGCCAATGGCTTGCCGGACCGCGGGCGCAGCGTCGGTGGGGACGTAGATGACCAGACAATCCATGGGCTCCATGGCAGAAAGTCTGCCACCGGGTGCCTCTCAGCGCCGAGGGTCCCAGCGAATCAGAATCTGGATACCCCGGACCCGCCGAGCGGGTTCTCGCGCTCGATCTGGGCGACCTTCGGATCGTTCTCGTCGGCGCCGTAGTCGGAGTTGCGTGTGATGTCCTTCCCGTCGGGGAGCTTCATTGCATGGAAGAGAAGAGACAGACCGGCGGCGACGATCAGGTTGATCGCAAACGCTGTGACGGCGATGTAGACCTGCGTGTCCGTGCCGGGAATGGCCGCGATTGAGCCGCCAAAGTGGGCTTTCGTGACGGGGTTGACCACGTTGTACGCCGCGATGGTGCCGTAGGTGATTCCGGCTGCCCAGCCGCCGAAAAGCGCCCACCGGTGGAACCAGCGCGTGTAGAGCCCGGCAACGATCGCCGGAAAGGTCTGCAGGATCCAGATACCGCCGAGCAGCTGCATGTTAATTGCCGCCGACTGGTCCATGGCAATGACGAATACCAGGGCACCGAATTTCACCACGAGCGACGCGATCTTAGAGACGTGTGCCTCCTGCCGGGGTGTGGCATCGGGCCTGATGAGATCGACGTAAATGTTGCGGGTGAACAGGTTTGCCGCTGCTATTGACATGATCGCGGCCGGGACAAGAGCACCGATGGCGATAGCGGCCAGTGCGATGCCGGCAAACCACGCAGGGAACTGGTCCAAAAACAGCTGCGGCACCACCAGTTGCGGGTTGATGGCACCGTTCAGGTCGACCGGCACGGTACCGGCAAATATGGCCGCGTAGCCCAGCAGTGCCAAAAGCCCCAGCATCAATGAGTACAGCGGGAGCACAGCGGCATTCTTACGGATCGTGTTCCTGCTCTTGGTTGCCAAGACGCCGGTGATGGAGTGCGGATACATAAACAGCGCCAAGGCAGAGCCCAGGGCCAATGTCCAGTAGGCGGAGTAGCTGGCGGCGCCGGGGATGAACACGCCGGTGGGTTTGCCGGTGGCCGGGTTGGTCGCACCCAGTTTCGCCTCGGCGGAGTTGAAGATGGGGTCCCAGCCGCCGAACTTGATCGGCAGGTAGATGACCGCAACGATCACTGCCAGGTAAATCAAAAGATCCTTCACAACGGCGATCAGGGCCGGAGCCCGCAGGCCCGACGTATAGGTGTAAGCGGCCAGGACCACGAACGCGATGATCAGCGGCAGGTCCGTCAGCAGAACGTTCTCCGAACTGCCCAATCCCAGCACAGTGAGCACAGCCTTGATGCCGACCAACTGCAGCGCGATGTACGGCATGGTCGCGACGATGCCGGTGATGGCGACGGCAAGGGTCAGGGACCTGCTGCCATAGCGGCCGCCAATGAAGTCGGCCGGCGTGACGAACCCATGTCGATGCGAGACGGACCACAACCGGCTCATCAGGAGGAATACGATTGGGTACAGAACGATTGTGTACGGCACCGCGAAGAAGCCGGTCACGGCCCCGGTGGCCCACATCGCAGCGGGAACGGCCACAAAGGTATAGGCCGTATACAGGTCACCCCCGAGAAGGAACCAGGTCACCCAGGTCCCAAACCCGCGGCCGCCGAGGCCCCACTCATCGAGGCTGTGCAGCCCCGTTTCCTCGCCCCGGCGCCACCGCGCGGCAACAAACCCCAAAACGGCCACCAGGACGAAAAGAAAAATCACAATAGTGAGTGCCACGACGTTAACGGGCCGGTCCGGAGCGGCCAGGGGAAGGGCCATCCCGCTCATCGCTCCTCCCCGGGACTGGTCAGGCCGCGCACCGATTCGCGCCTGCGGCGATCCTCCTTGATCACTAGCCAGTAGGAGACCCCGACCAGGGCCGAGGTGATCGGAATCCACATCATCTGGTACCAGTAGAAAAACGGCATACCCACCCAGCGCGGCTCATCGACCGAATACGCGGGCACAAACAGCGGAACCACAATGGCGATGGTCAAAAGGATTCCGGTGATGACATATGGACCGGATCTGGCCGGCCCGCGTGTTGGCACATCGGGACTGGACATCGATGCCTCCTCATCGAGACGGCCCCGGAGCGGGAAGGCTTCCCGGGAGGTGCCGGGACCTGCAGACCGCATGTCGCAACGGTCTTTACAGAACAGAATAGACACCGGCCTTCGTCTCCGACAGGGCCAGCACGCCTCGGCGGAAGGCCGAGCGGCGCGAATCAGGATGCGTGCGCCGGGTTCCGAGTTTCCGGCTCAGGCCGCTCGGTCGATCAGGCGGACCTGCCGGGGGAAATACGGCGGCTGCGCTGCGACCGTCTCAAAGACGACGAGACGGCGCACGTTTTTGAAACGATCCGGTCCGAAGACGGCAGCCTCGATCTGCTCGTAAATTGCGCCTGGGGCGGCTACGAGAAGCTTCTGGTCAGCGCAGCGCCACCTCGGCAACACGATCTACGGCAATCGTCGTCCGCACCTCGGACAGCGGCGAGCAGGCGATCAATTTCAAACTGCCTTTCCCGGTTCCCCACCGTGGGTGGTCCTGCGGCCGCTGCCGGGAATTGGGGGCCAAATCCCAGGCGGAGTCGCGGCGGGCTGACATACTTTGGCGATGGCCGTCAACTTCGAATGCACAACGCGGACAAGCACGCCCAGGTCGGAATTGTTTGATCTTGCCCGCAGCATCGACGTTCACAAGGACTCGATGGCGCGGTCACGGGAGGATGCCGTCGCCGGCGTCAGGTCCGGTCTCATCTCCTTAGGAGAAGAGGTCACCTGGCGGGCCTGGCACTTCGGGATCCCATTCCGGATGACGAGCCGGATCACTCAGATGGAGGCGCCGGGGTATTTCGTCGACGAGCAGATCAAGGGTCCGTTCCGGCGGTTCAGGCACGTCCATGAGTTCAGCGAGGACGCGGAGGGAACCAGAATGGTTGACCGGATCGAGTTCGCAGCCCCATTCGGTCCAGTCGGGCGCGTAGCCGAGAAGCTCGTCCTGGGCCGCTACCTCCGCAGGCTCATCGAGGCACGCAACCGTCACCTGACCGCGGATCCGCAACCCAAATAACAATGGATTTCGCCGACCAGGTGACCCGTCCCGCTCCGGCAGCCCAGGGTGCCCATGAACAAATGGCAAGGCCATGCAACACTGGTCGGATGCCGGCGTTCAGCATCTTCACATCCAACGAGTTTTCCGATGCCGAAGTTCTCTCGTTGTACGAATCTGTGGGGTGGGCCGCCTATACCCGGTTTCCAGAACTGCTCACCAGAGCGATCCGAAGTTCCTCGTTTGTCGTGACGGCCCGGAACGCGAATGGTGAGCTTGTTGGCCTCGCGAGGGTTGTGTCGGACGATGCGACCATCTGCTATCTGCAGGACATCCTTGTACGGCCGCCTTTCCAAGGCGCGGGCGTAGGCCGGGCTCTGGTGGAGCAGGTCACGGCACGATACGCGCATGTCCGGCAAACAGTGCTCATCACTGACAATGAACCAGGGCAACGCGCCTTCTACGAAGCCATGGGCTTTATGGAGGGGTCAAACTTCGCTCCGGAACCCGTGCGTGTCTTCGCTCTATTTCGGTAGTCCCGGAGTTTCAGTTCGAAATGACTGGTATTTCCCAGGACCTTTCGTCCTGGCCGCTGCGAACAACTCAGCCTGTAAGAATGGGGCATGCCCCGCATAGCTTTCCGATCAGACGGTTGGCCGAAGACCCGGCCCACGTCCTCGACCGCCGTCGGTGGCCAGGTGACCTGCCCCCTGTCGCACAGGTTCTGGACCAAGGGCTCGACCTGACCCCGGCCACGATCTTCGTAGCGAAACTGGGTCGGGAAAATCCACTCTCGTGGAAGCCATTGCACTGGCTTATGGCTTGTCTCCAGAAGGCGGATCT
>NZ_KI914916.1:43168-83318 GCF_000520575.1 Arthrobacter sp. I3 | reverse complement strand
GAAGGCGGATCTGCCGGGGCCCGCCACAGCACCCGATCCACGGAGTCCATACTTGCCGATCACCTGCAGCTTGTCCGCAACGCCGGCGCCACAAGACGCGGCTATTTCCTGCGCGCGGAAACCATGCACGGCTTCTTCACCTATCTCGAGAAGAACCCGAGCACCGTGGGTACGGACATCTCGTTCCACGACATGTCACACGGCGAATCGTTCCTGGAACTGGCAGTGGATTGTTTCCGGGGACGCGGATTGTGGGTGCTCGATGAACCGGAATCAGCGCTGTCCTTCGCGGGATGCCTCAGCCTCCTCGCGGTCTTGAAAGATCTCCTCGCCGAAGGTTCCTCGCAAGTCATCATGTCCACACACTCCCCTGTTTGTGACGCTCAACGCCGGGCTCGCCCGCTCCGTGCAGGGCCTCGTGACGCTCGCGGCACCTGAGGCGCTACTCACGCCGGCGTAGCGCGGCGGCGGCCGACTACCGCCCGGCGGTGCGTTCGAGCACCTGGCCGAGGATCCGCGCGCCTTCCCGGAAAGCGCCCGGATTGGGTCCGGCGAAGTTCAGCCGGATGAACGGTCCGGCCGGTTCGGCCGGGAACCACTCGGTACCGGCCGCGATGATGACCCCCGCGGCCTCGCAGTCCCCGACGAACTGGTCGACGTCGGTCCCGTCGGGAAGGCGGGCCCAGAGGTTGAGCCCGCCCGTGGGCACGTGCTCCACGTGGGCCAGCGGGGCAAGTTCCCGCAGGCTGCTGAGCATGAGATCACGGCGGGACTGGAGCTGCAGCCGCAGTCCGCGCAGGTGCGTCTGCCATCCCGGCTGCGTTACGACGTCGAGGGCAGCCGCCTGGAGAACGCCGCTGACATACATGGACTCGGCGCCCCGGTCGGCCAGGATGCGATCACGTGCCGGGCCGCGCGCGATCACCGCGGCAATGCGTATGGCCGGGGACACGCTCTTGGTCAGCGAACGGAGATAAACGACATGGCCGGAATCGTCGAGGCTGGCGACGGGCACGGAATCCGTGGTGATGCCGAAGTCATGGGCCCAGTCATCCTCCACCAGGAATGCACCGTGTTCGCGCACCACGTCGAGCACCTGCTCGCGCAGGCGGGCGGGCCATTGCGCCCCGGTGGGATTCGCATAGTTCGGCTGCGCGTAGAACAGCCGCGCGCCGGTCTCGTCAAAGGCGCGGGCCAGGTCCTCGGGGTCCGGGCCTTCGGGACCGCTGGGTACCGGAACAACCCGGACACCGGACTGCGCCGCGGCCTGGAGCGCCCCCCAGTATGTCGGGGATTCCACCAGCAGCGGCTGCCCGCTGCCGACCAGCGCCCGGAACACGGAACTGAGCCCGCCCTGGCTCCCCGGGAGTACGATCACGTCGCGCGGCGTTGGCGGGGCAACGCCGGCCCCAGTGGCAGCCCGGAGCTCGTGCGCGAACCAGGATTGCAGGTCGGGCAGGCCCGCGGCAGGCGGACGTGACAGGGCCGCCTCACCCCGGGCAGCCCGGGTCAGGGCTGCCCTGACCAGCCGCTCGGGCAGCAGTTCCCGGTCCGGATAGCCTGAATGGAAGGCGATGACGTCGTTTGGGGCGCTGCGCATCGCAGTGGAGACGGGGCGGAGCGGCGCCCGGGGCGATCCCAGCGCCGTCGTCTGCCAGCCATAGTCCGCGGGCCGCGCTGTTCGAACGGCCCGCACGAACGTCCCGACGCCGGGGCGGCTCTCGATCAGGCCCTGCGCGGAGAGGGTCCGCAGCACCTTTTGCACGGTCACGGGGCTGGCCTGGTACTCGGCGACCAGGGAACGTGTGGAAGGCAGCCGGGCGCCCGGCGCGGCGGCAGCAATCCATTCCCGGAGCCGCGCCGCCATCCGCGTGGTGCTATCGTAAGACATGAAAGACAATAGTAGCGCTACTCAGAAAATCAAACAACCGTTATCGTCCCGGCCGGCAGCCGGACTGTGGTGGGGGTTCGTCGGCGTCGCCGCATTTTCCTTCACTCTGCCGTTCACACGGGTGGCGGTTACGGGGTTGTCTCCGTTGTTTATCGGATCGGGCCGGGCTGTTGTTGCGACCGTTCTCGCCGCGTTCGCCCTCACTTTGACCCGGCAGCGCCTGCCCCGGGGCGCCCAGTGGGCGCGTATTGCGGTGGTCGCCGGCGGCGTGGTGGTCGGATTCCCGCTGCTGACCTCCTTCGCCCTCACCTCGGTTCCCGCCAGCCACGGCGCGGTTGTTATTGCGCTACTCCCCGCGGCGACCGCAACGATGGCGGCGATCCGCGGCCACGAACGGCCGCCCAGGTCTTTCTGGATGATCACCGGCGCGGGCGCAGTGGCGGCGATTGGTTTCGCCTCTGCGCAGTCCGGCGGCATCGGGCAACTGCAATTGGCCGACCTGCTGCTGTTCGGCGCCGTGCTCTCGGCGGCAATCGGCTACGCCGAAGGCGGCCTGCTGGCCCGCGAACTCGGCTCGTGGCAGACCGTCTCCTGGGCCCTCGTTCTGTCCTCGCCGCTTATGGCCGGCATCGCGGCCTTTTCTATGGCCAGCCAGCCTCCCTCCGCTACTCCCGTGCAGTGGGCGGCCTTCGCATACCTGGGCGTCGTGAGCATGTTTTTCGGCTTCTTCGCCTGGTACCGCGGCCTGGCCATCGGACCCATGGCGCAGGTCAGCCAGATCCAACTCGTCCAGCCGGTCTTGAGCATCTGCTGGGCCGGGCTCATACTGGGCGAAGACTTGACCTGGGCGACCATCATCGGCGGCACGGCGGTCATCCTCTGCGCCGGCCTGGCCGTCCGCTCCCGGCCACGTGCGGCGGGAAGCGATGCGGACGTGCTGGACAGCCCCCAGGACAGCCCGAGGAACAACGCAAAGGACAACGCGAAGGACAACGCGAAGGACACCGTGACAGTGAAACAATTCGGCTGATCTGATCACCTGCCCCGCCCCCGAAGCCGCCCAGCCCCAGACCGACCCGCAATCCGAATGGAAGTTCCGTGTACATCCCCGCACATTTCGCCGCCGGCCCCGATGCAGTCCGGCATCTGCTGACGCGCCCGTCCGCGGCCAACCTGGTCACCGCCACCGCGAAGGGCATGCTTGCCACGCTGCTGCCCTTCGTCTTCGACCCCTCGGCCGGTGAGCACGGTGCCCTGCACGCGCATCTGGCCCGCAACAACCCACAATGGTCTGAACCCGCCCTCGGCGAATCGCTCGCCATTATCCAGGGCGCGGACGCCTACATCTCGCCGCGGTGGTACGCGTCCAAGGCGGAGCACGGACGCGTGGTTCCAACGTGGAACTACTCCACGGCCCACGTGTACGGCACCCTGGTCATCCACGACGATCCCGCCTGGCTCGCCAGCCATGTGAGGCGGCTGAGCAACCACAACGAGGCCGGCTCCGAGCAGCCCTGGACTGTCGAGGATGCCCCGGAGCGCTACATTGCCGGCCAGCTGCGCGCGATCGTCGGCGTCGAGCTTCTCATCACGAGGATTGAGGCGAAGCACAAACTCAGCCAGAACCGGCCCCGCGCCGATGTTGACGGTGTGGTGGCCGGGCTGCGGGCCAGCGGTGACCTGGAAAGCGCCGCGGACGTCGAGAACGCGCGACAGGGCCGCGAGCAGATTCGCTGCCCGCACTCCGACTCCCCGGCCGCGCCCCCGGCTACGCCTGCATCCTGATGGCTGAAGGCTGACCCCGGCACCTGGGCCCGGCCCGGCCGTTTCGCTAGGTTTTCGCGACGAATTCGGGCCGGGCGCCGCGGAAAAGGTCAGGCGCTACGGGGATCCCCGTAGCGCCTGACCTGTGGCGTGTCACGTGTCCGTTTCCGTAGCGGAATCCTGTGCCATCTCGTGGCCGAGGTTCATCACCCGGCGCGCCAACTCCCCCGGGTCCGGTTCCCCGGCGCCCAGCGCCCCCGTGCCCAGTTCACCGGCTCCCAGTTCACCGGCTCCGAGTTCACCCGCTCCCAGGTCCCCGGCGGCACGCAGGTCCTGCCGCTGCAGCCCCGGCCTGCCCAGCAGGACAGCCGACCACAGCGCCTGCACGGTTGATACGGCCACCGTGGCTCCCGTCGGCCCCGAGACCAGCCAGCCGCCGCTGGTCGCGGCCACTTTCGGGGCTCCTGGCCAGGATTGGCTGGCACCATTAATCGTTTGGGCGACAATCAGGTGCTGCCGCAGCGTTCTGATCGAACCCAGGACAGGATCGTTCACCACATTTCGTCCACAGGCACCGCACATATAGGTCTCCCTCCTAGGGCATGACGTCGCCGGAATTGGGTCCGAGTGTCTGCCCCACGTACAAGTTGCCGCCGGGATCGCTGGCCAAAAGCAGCGCCGTTGGCGCCACCTCGTCCGCCAGCCCGAAGCGCAGCAGCGGCAACCCGGCACGCTTCGCCGCTTTCCATTCCTCCGAGATGCCGTCAACCAGGGGCGTCTCGATGGGGCCCGGGGCAATGTTGTTGACCAGCACGTTGTCGGCGGCCGTTTCCAGGGCCAGGGCCTTGGTCAGCCCCACGACTCCGGCTTTGGCGGCGCTGTAGTGGCTGAGCCCGGTGCCGCCCTTGATGGCCAGCTGGGAGGCGATGTTGATAATCCGGCCCCACTTCTGCTGCCGCATCTCCCCCACCACCTCCCGGCAGCAGAGGAAGACACCGGTCAGGTCCACGGCAATCGTCTCGTTCCACATGGCAAGCGTCATGTCTTCCAACGGCGATTCCGTCAGCAGGCCGGCGCTGTTCACGAGAATGTCGATGCTTCCGAGCCGGGAGCGTGCGGCAGCAAAGGCCGCCTTCACGCTCGCCTCGTCTGAGACGTCGACGGCGATGCTTCCCGCCGCGCCCGACCGGTCCAGGACGGCGACTCTGTCGCCGTTGGCGGTGAAGGCCTCGGCGATGGCCTTGCCGATGCCGCTGGCTCCGCCGGTGACCACAACGGCGCGGCCCTCCGTGTTCCGGGAGGCGTCAGGGTTGTTCATTCTTGTCCTTCCAGGGCCTTTCAGGCACGCATCTTGATGGTGAGGCCGCCGTCAACAATCAGGGACTGGCCCGTGACGTAGACAGCGTCATCGGAGGTCAGGAAGCCGATCACGCTGGCAACCTCCTGGGGACGTCCGACCCGGCCCCAGGGGATTTCCAAACCGGCGCGCTGCAGGCCCTCGGGGCCCAGAGAGTTCACCGGATCCAGGGACTGGGGAGTTTCGATCAGTCCGGGGATTACGGCGTTGGCGCGGATGCCGCGCGGCCCCAACTCGGCGGCCACACTGCGGATCAGGCCGAGCACGCCGGCCTTGGCGGCTGCGTAGTGGGCATGTTCCTCCCAGCCGTAGACGCCGCCGGCAATGGAGGATACGGCAACCATCGCTCCGCCGTTGGTCATCTTCGCGGACCCGGCGCGCAGGGTCCGCAACACGCCGGTGAGGTCGACGTCGAGCATGTCGTGCCAGCGCTCGTCGGTCATTTCCTCCAGCGGTGAGTTGCGCAGGATTCCGGCGTTGGCCACAGCGTAGTCCAGGCGGCCGTATTCCTGGACGGCGCGGTCGGCGAAGGCATCGACAGACGGGGTACTGCGGACGTCCACTTCGTGGATGACCCCCTGGCCGCCGGCGTCCTTCACCATCCGAAGGGTTTCCTCCGGGTCGTACGGGTCACCAGGAAAGGTCCCAATCACGGAATACACGCCCCGCTGGGCGTAGTGGACCGCGAGGGCCCGTCCAATGCCGCTGGCCGCTCCTGTGATCACGGCCACCCTCTTCTCAGGCGTCATGGGGGTGATCCTCAAGAAGGGCTTCGGCCGGCGGCTTCGCGGCGATCATCAGGAGGCCCGAGAACAGCGTTCCGGCCGCGCCGACCCACAGGGCTGCAGCGCCGGTTCCTGCACTGGCGGCTGCTGCCGTGAACAGAAACCCGCCAAGAATGGTGCCAGGCTGGCTCATTGCACCAATGAAGGCTGTGCCGGTGGCACGGCAGCTGACGGGGTAGCACTCGGCCATGAAGTACTGGATAGCGGCGTACGGTCCTACCAGGAAGAACAGTCCGGCACCGTAGGTCAAGATGATCATGAAGGGGCTCTCGGCGAGGGGGCTGAGCATGATGGTGAATGAAATGCCGGAGATAATCCAGCCGCCGATGATGGTCCGCTTGCGGCCGATCTTGTCACCGAGCCACCCATGGAAGACATAGCCGAAGTACGCCAGCCCGTTGATGACGATCAGCATCCAGAAGGCGTCAGAAAGTTCCACACCCTTGGCGTTCTTCAGGACAGAACTGCCGAGAATGCTGAAAATCAGGATGCCGAAGAAGTTGAAGATCCAGGCCAGCGACAAGACGATCGTATTCCGGCGCAGGTGCGGCTCCCAGATGCGCTTGAGCGGGGCTGCGGAGGAGTGCTCAACGCCGAATGCATGGGCCAGAGCGTGGGCTTCCTCGGGCTTGCCGTGCTTCTCAAGTTGGGTCAGCTTGTGGTGCAGTTCGAACTGCGGCGTTTCCTTGAGCTTCTTGGAAATGAGCCACACGATGATCACTGCCGGAACGGTCGCCATCAGGTACAGGGCGCGCCAGCCAAGGGACGGAAGGAAGACGAGGGCGAGGGCGCTGGCAAGCAGGAAGCCCAGCGGCCAGCCACCCTGGATGAAGGAGTAGTGGAAGCCGGGGCGCTTGCGCTTGTCCGCGACTTCTGTGACCTGGTAGACCTCGTTCATGTAGGTCGCGTTGACGGCCTGCTCCGAGAACCCGAGCCCGCCGAAGGAACGGACCAGCACCAGCAGGCCGTTGCTGAGGAACGGGATCCCGGTCGGAATCAGGGCCGTCAGGCCGGAGACGATGGCGGTCCCGCCGATAGTAGTCATCATGCCCTTGCGGCGGCCGAGCCGGTCAATGACCGGGCCGATGCCGAAGCAAACGATCGCGGTGCCGACTGCGATCCAGGTGTTAATTGCGTAGGCTTCGGTCGCGGTCCATCCGAATTCCTCCTGCATGGCCGGCAGGAGGGTGCCGAAAAGTCCGAAGTCGAACACGGCAACGGTCCAGGCACAAAGCGCCAGGACGGTGGCGACGGTTGTGTGGTGCTTGGAGAATACCGGGAAGCGGCGTTTTTCGTCCGGTGCGGGTTGCGTCAGATCGACGGCGGGCTGCTGGATGGTCATTACTGGTTTTCCTTTCGGGGGCTGCGGGCGAGGAAGGAGTCCGCGATCTGGTCGAACGTGAGCCAGCTGACGCCTTCGTGGGAGTTGATGTGTTCGATGAGGCGCTCGAGCATGAGCAGGACCTGGGGCCGGCCGGAGACGTCCGGGTGGATGGTCATGGTGAAGACGGCCTGGTCCATTTCCCGGTAAACCCAGTCGAACTGGTCCCGCCACATTTGTTCGACGTCCCGGGGGCTGACGAATCCGTGAGAGTTCGGGGCCGCCTTGATGAACATCATGGGAGGCAGGTCGTCCAGGTACCAGTTGGCCGGGATCTCGACGAGATCGGTTTCGGTGCCCCTGACCAGCGGCTCCATCCAGGTTTCGGCGGCCTTCGTGTAGTCGATCTTCTTCCAGCTGTCGCCGACCCGGACGTAGTAGGGTTCGAAATCCTTGTGCATCAGGGAGTGGTCGTATTTGATCCCGCGTTCGAGCAGGATCTCGTTGGTGACCGGGGAAAATTCCCACCAGGGAGCAACGTAGCCCGTGGGCCGTCGGCCGGAGACCTTCTCGATGAGTTCGATCGAGCGGTCCAGGATGGCGGTCTCCTGCTCGCGGGTCATGGCGATGGGGTTTTCATGCGAGTACCCGTGCACGCCGATTTCATGCCCGGCGTCGACGATCATCCGGGTCAGGTCCGGGAAGGTCTCGATTGAGTGGCCCGGCACGAACCAGGTGGCGGGCAGGCTGTATTTCTCGAAGAGCCGGATGAGCCGCGGGCCGCCGACCTCGCCGCTGAACAAGCCTCGGGAGATATCGCAGGGCGAGTCCTCGCCCCCGTACGAGCCGAGCATTCCGGCAACTGCGTCCACGTCGACGCCGAACGCGACTTGGATGTCCTTAGTCATGAGATCAACCTTTCACTGGCTATTTGTTGAGGTTTGGCACTTTGTTGAGGTTTGTTGGTGAGGTTCGGATGTTGGGCGGGAACTAGTCAGCGAGCGTGCCCCTCCGGGCGAAGGCGTCCGCGATCCCGGCGGCGGGAGTGCCGAGCCTGAGCAGAAGGCTCAGCAGGACCAGCGATTGGGATGGCTTGAGCAGCCCGGCGGGGATGGCACCGGCAGCGCGCAGATCCTCGCCGCCGCCGTCGCCGTAGCGGGGCACTACGGCGCCGGCATCCACGCGGGTGCTCGTCACCACGACGACGCCGGCCGCGGTGGCGTCGGCGACTTCCTGGCATAGCACGCGGTTTGCGTTGCCAGTTCCCGTCCCCTGGAGCACGATCCCTGCCGCCCCGGCCTGCCGAGCGGCCCGCAGGAGGGTGGCGTCTGCTCCGGGGTAGGCAGCCACGAGGTCCACGCGCGGCGAACCGGCGTCCGCGCCCGGCAGGGGCAACGGGGAAGGGCCGGGCCGTACCGCCTGGATTTCGACCTCGCCAGAGTCGGACACCGATCCCACGGTTCCGAAGTCCGGGTTGGCGAAGGCGTCGAGGCTGGTCGTGTGGCGCTTGCGGACGCCGGCCGCAGGGAAGATGGTCCCGGCAAACGCCAGCAGCACACCGGTTCCCCGCGCCCGCGGAGAACCGGCGACGGCGATCGCGCGGGACAGATTGCCAGGACCGTCAGGGGAGTCGGCGTCGGCAGCCTGCTGCGCTCCGGTGAATACCACCGGGCGGGGATCATCGTGGGTGAGGTCAACGAGATAGGCCGTTTCCTCCATCGTGTCCGTCCCGTGGGTGACCACGACGCCCAGAACCTGCGGATCGGCCAATACTTCCCGGATCGTGGCGCAGATGGCGATCATGTCGTCGACTGTCAGCAGGTACGAGCCTTTCCGGAAAACGTCGACCACGCGGACCGGATGGGCCGCTGGCACTCCCATGCCGGCAAACACCTGCTCCCCTGTGTCGGATGCCACCGCGGCTCCGCCGGCCTCGGACGCACGGGAAGAAATCGTTCCTCCCGTGGCCAGCAGGACCACGTGGGGGCCAACTGAATCTGTGACGGTCATGTCCACTCCGTTTGTTCTGCAACTGTTTCCGCGCACTTACCCAATCGATTGGGTTGTTGGCTAAAAGTTATCCCTGCCATGTTTCCTGCAGATGCTCCCGGAAGTTTCAGGGGGGTAAATACTTCGCCGCCGGCTCCCGGGATTCCGTCTACCCAATCGATTGGGTACGCCGTTTGATTGACTATAGAATGTGAGGTGGGACACGTCAAGAGTGCCCGGACCAGAGATCCGGGCATTATCAGGCACTCTTGGTGATGACGACCTTTTGAGCTGAGGCAGGGGACTGAATGGAAGAGAGCACGGCCGGTGGCCGCACCATCACGCTGAAGGATCTCGCGAGCGAGCTCGGCATCCACCCCTCGACCGTATCCAGGATCCTGCACTCGGGCTCCGAGGTGGCGCGCGGGGCAGCCTCCGTAGCTACCGCCGAACGCGTTCGCGAGCTCGCGCGGAAGCGCGGCTACTCCCCCGACCCGCAGGCCGCCGGCCTGCGGACGCGGCGCACGCATCTCATGGGCGTGATAGTTCCCCGGCTTTCGGACCTCGTTCTGGCGATTATGTACGAGGGCGTCGACGAAGCCGCGGCGGAGCTCGGCTATTCCACGTTTGTTATGAACTCGCGCGATGAGCCCGAGGAACAGCGCCGCAAGACGGAGTCCATGCTGGCCCGACGCGTGGACGGGCTGATCATCGGCGATGCACACCTGGATAGCGGCCTGTTGCGGGAGCTTGCCTCCCGGAAGGTGCCGTTCGTGCTCATGAACCGGCGCGTCCCGGGCTTCCCGTCGGCCACCTGCGACGACGTCCTTGGCGGCGAGCTTGTGGCCGACCACCTGTGGGGCAAGGGGCACCGGGACGTCGCCGTGATCGCCGGCGAGCCCTATGCCAGCACGGCCGTCGACCGGACGGCCGGTTTCGTGGACCGCTGGCGTGCGCTGGGCGGGAAGATTCCCGTCAACGCCGTTGTGTGGTCCCGATTCGATACCGGCGGAGGACGGGAAGCGGCCGAGACCATCCTGGCTCACGGCAACTCCCACCCGACTGCACTGTTCGCCGTCAACGACTTCGCGGCCATCGGCGCCATGGGAGCCCTGCGTTCCCATGGCCTCAGCGTCGGCCGCGACGTGGCGGTGGTTGGCTTCAATGACACCTCGCTGGCCGCGGAACTGCCCATCCCGCTCTCTTCAGTCCGCTCGCCCATGCTGGATATCGGGCGGACTGCGGTACAGCTCCTCAAGGGCGTCCTGGACGGCCGGGAGGTCGAATCCATCAGACTGAAGCCGGTACTGTGCGTGCGGGAAAGCAGCGCCTTCAGGACCCCGGTGTGACACTGCAAGAGAATCCTCCAGTCAGTCGAATCAGTGGGTGGAAGCGGGAGGCCATACGGGCCCGCGCCGTCCGCCAATCAATAGCCCAACCGTGGGGCTCCAAACCCATGAGCTGAGGAGCCCATGAGTTGAGATTAGTGATCCGCCTCACAGTGTCATATTGGCATTACTCCCAAGATTGAGACTGCTTTTCGTGCAAGCTGCACATTCGCCTTAGCGGGCGGACGCAACAATCCCGAGAGCGAGCATGCACGTGGCGCGGACTTCGCCATCGGACAGATCCAGTTTCAGCAGCTCCTCGATTTTCCGCAGCCGGTAGCTGAGCGTATTCCGATGAATAAAGAGCTCGTCGCAGATCTTCGCGGAGTTCCCGCTGTGGCGCAGGTATGCGTCGAAGGTCTCCCGCAGCGAACTGCCGCCGTCGGAGGCCAAGGGAGCCAGCAGCCGCTGGCACATTGCCACCAGCCCCGGGCTGGGCAATCCCTGCACAATGCCGGCGAGATCGGCCGTTGGCGCCTGGTGCACGCCGGGCTGTCCCAGGTGACGGCGGGCAAGCTGAAGCGCGAGCGGCAGTTCACTGAGGCCCGCGGATTCCGAGACAATAACGGATAGTTCCGGGACGTCCGTAAAGAACGCCCGGGCGGCATCCAGCAGGTCGGCCTGCGCGTGCCCCTGCTGCAGCAAGAGAGTCGTGAGCCCTGCTTCTTCCATGAACCTCACCGTGCCGAACCCGGCCTGCAGTCCCACCCGGGCGCGCCATGCGATGGCGCGCAACTTTGCGGGGGCCACCTCTTCTGAGGTGCCGATGAGCACCGCACCCCAGTCGGCGTCAGGATCGAACCCGGATTCGAGGGCGTAGCGGCGCAGCGGCACGGACGGCTCGCCGCGGTCCTCATATAGGGCTTCCATGAAGCGTGCGGCTTCCCGGGAATGCAGGGGCGAATGGGACCCGAGGGTATAGCTAAGCTGCATAGCGATGACGGCGGCCACGGGGCCCAGGATGGGCTGCAGCACAATGTTGCTCCCGATCCCCTCGATGGCAAGCCTGAACTGCTCGGATTCGCCGCTGGGCAGGCGCAGCGCGGTCCGCGCGGTTCCTCCGTGAGCCGCGCCCGCCGAGACGAGTTCGAAGGCATTCTGGTCGATCACGGCCACCCTCGCCTTAATGGCGTCCGCCACCCTCGCCAGCACCTCCGCCAAGGAATGTCCGTCGGCCGCCAACCGGGTGCATTGGTCCGCCAGTTCCCAGCCCTTCCGCAGTTCCTCATAGCGTTCGGAGGCAATAACCCGCTCCACGTGCCGCATGACCAGCACAAATGGTACATGCGGCGGGAGCTCCAACAATGGCAGGCCGTGCACCTCGCAGGCACGGAGCAGGCCGGCCGGCAGCTCGCTGTGCGCCGCGCCCAAGCCGAACGCCAGTCCGGAGACGGGGACGGAAACCAGCCGTTCCACGTAGGCGTCCCAGATCCGGAAGTCCTTGACGTTCAGGCCCATGCCGTTGGTCAGCACCAACGCGTTAACGCTGAGGAAGGGCGTG
The DNA here is from genome assembly GCF_000520575.1 of Arthrobacter sp. I3. Lineage (NCBI taxonomy): Bacteria > Bacillati > Actinomycetota > Actinomycetes > Micrococcales > Micrococcaceae > Arthrobacter > Arthrobacter sp. I3. The sequence continues at coordinate 71,322 of NZ_KI914916.1, read as the reverse complement.
GGGTCCATGTGTTCGGTGGGGGCGCACCAGGTGATGGGCCGGTCCAGGCGGCCCTCGCCGCCCGCAACCCGGAGTCGGATGTTGAGATCGGCGTCGTCGGCTAAGTCTGAAATTCGCACGGAACCCTCCAACTATGGCAGGACTCCCCGCCACGCAGTGCAATAACCATAATTCATGCCTGCAGATTCAGCGACCTGCACAATATCGGGCGCGTGAATTGCTGAGTAGCGTTGCATCCATGCAAACCAATGTGACCCCCGACACCTCTCCCGAGGCCTCTCCCCACACTTCAGGGCGGGTGCTCTTGAACTCCGATATGGGCGAAGGCCTCGGCCTTCACGAGTTCGGCAATGACGAAGAACTCATGCGCATCATCGACGTCGCCAACGTGGCCTGTGGGTATCATGCCGGCGATCCCGACGTCATGGAACGGACCGTGGCGTTGGCTGCAGAGCACGGCGTGGCAGTCGGAGCGCACCCCGGCCTGCCGGACTTTGTGGGTTTTGGACGCCGCCGAATGGTGCTCACCCCGGCGGAGGTGGAGTCGATCATCCTGTACCAGACCGGGGCCCTGACAGCGTTCCTCGCAAAGCACGGGCTGAAATTGAACCACATCAAGCCGCACGGCGCCCTCTACGGCATGCTGGCCGGCGACGAGGAACTAATGCAGGCCGCAGCCGGCACAGCTTTGCAGTTCGGCGTTCCGTTTTTCGGGCTCGCGGGGACCGCCCACGAAAGCGTGTGCCGGGCCATGGGGGTGGACTTCGTGCCCGAACTCTATGTTGACCTCAACTACGGCCCGGGCGGTGAGCTGCTGATCCAGCGCCGCCCGGCGCCCACCGATCCCGACGCCGCGGCCGAGCGTGTCAGCAGGGCGCTGGCGGGCAAGCCAGTCCTCGCTGTTGACGGCACCGAACTGGACATCCAGTTCCAAAGCATCTGCGTCCACTCCGACGCACCCAATTCTGTCGCAGTGGCCACAGCAGTGCGTGCGGTCCTTGGCTGAACCGATCTATCCAAACCATCTGAAAGAGAGCATCCCGTGGCAACCATCGTTTCCCCGCTCCCCGGCGTCTTCTACCGCAAGCCCGGCCCCGGCAAGCCGCCTTTCGCCAACGAAGGCGACGCCATCGAGGTCGGACAGACCCTCGGCATTATCGAAATCATGAAGCAGTTCACCGAAATCCAGTCCGATGTGGCCGGCACCCTGGAGTCGTTTGAGGTCAACGAGGGCGACATGGTCAACCCAGGCGACGCCATCGTCGTCGTCCGGGAAGGATAGCCATGAAGAAACTGCTCATCGCCAACCGCGGCGAGATCGCCGTGCGCATCGCCCGGACCGCCCGTGAAATGGGCATCGAAACATTCGTGGTTGCCAGCGAAGCCGACGTCGAGTCCTTGGCTGCCCGGTCCGCTGACCACGTCGTCGTGGTGGGTCCGGCGCCTGCCACCGCCAGCTACCTGAACCAGGACGCCATCGTCGCCGCTGCCGTGGACAACGGCTGCGATGCCGTCCATCCGGGCTACGGGTTCCTCTCCGAGAATGCGGCCTTCGCCCGGAAGGTCGCTGATGCGGGCCTGATCTGGGTGGGGCCGCGTGCGGACGCCATCGCGATGATGGGCAATAAGTCCTTGGCGAGGGAATCGGCCCGGAAAGCTGGCGTCCCCGTGCTCCGTGGCTCGGACGGCCCCCTCGATCCAGCGGCCGACGCCGTGGAAATCGCCCGCGGCATCGGCTACCCGCTCGTGATCAAGGCCTCCGCCGGCGGCGGCGGCCGGGGCATCCGCTTTGTGCACAGCGAAGGCAAGCTTCTGGAATCCATTGAGCAGACCCGCGGCGAAGCGGCTGCTGTCTTCGGCGATCCCACCGTTTACCTGGAACGCTTTGTGCAGCATGCCCGTCACGTGGAGGTACAGGTCCTCGGCGATGGAACAAACTTCATCCATCTCGGCGACCGCGACTGCTCCATGCAACGGCGCTCCCAGAAGGTCATTGAAGAAGCACCGGCGCCGGACCTCCCGGACCACGTCCGCCAGAGGATCCGGGATTCCTCCGTGGAACTCGCCCGCGAGTGCGGCTACAGCGGCGCCGGAACGGTCGAATTCCTCTATGACCCGGTCAACCATGAAGCGGCGTTCATCGAAATGAACACCCGTATCCAGGTTGAGCACCCGATCACCGAGCAAATCACGGGCGTCGATCTGATCCGCGAACAGCTGCAGATCGCTTTCACCGGGGCGATGTCCCTCCGCCAGGACGACATCGCATTCAATGGCCACGCCATCGAATGCCGCGTCAATGCGGAGGACCCCGATCACCACTTCTTCCCCAGCCCTGGCCTCATCACGGCCATGGACTGGCCCGCCGGCGCAGGCGTCAGGGTGGACACGGGGGTGGAGAACGGTTCCACGGTCACTCCGTACTACGACTCCCTGATGGCCAAGCTGATTGTGCATGCGGACACGCGCGAAGCGGCCATTGAGGCGATGCTGACGGCCCTGGATGAGACCCGCATCGAAGGCGTCAAAACCACCATCCCGGTGCACAAGAAGCTGCTGAGCCGGCCCGAATTTGCGGCCGTCACCCACCACTCGAAATTCCTTGAAACCGTCCCCGATCTGATGGAGGCACAATGAGCAGCCAGGAACCCGCCGTGTTGGAGGCCCGCTACACCTGGGGCGGAGACGAATTCCTGTTCGTTGAGGTCGCGGAGTCCATGAGCCTGGCGGCCAACTTCAGGGTGATGTCGATAGCAGCGAAACTTTCGGCCATGCAGCTGCCCGGCATCGTGGACGTCTGTCCCGCCAACGCCTCGCTGCTGGTGAGGTTCGATCCCGATGTCCTGCCGCCGTCGACCCTGGAAGAGACCGTCCGGACCATTGAAGGGGATCTTGCGCACCATCACGACCATTCGCTGGAAACCCGGATCGTCGAGGTCCCGGTCTGGTACGAAGACCCGTTCACGGCGGAAGTGGCGGAGCGATTCCGCGAAGGATTCCATCAGGAGCCCGGCGGTACCGACATTGACTACGCAGCCAAGGTCAACAACCTCAAGGATGCCGCCGAATTCATCCAGCGCCACCATGAGCAACCGTGGCTTGTCTCCATGGTTGGCTTCGTCGCCGGCCTGCCGTTCCTCTTCCAACTGGTGGAGCGGGAGAAACAACTCGAAGTGCCCAAGTATTTGAGTCCCCGCACCGACACCCCCAAACTGACCGTGGGCCACGGCGGCTGCTTCGGCTGCATTTACTCCGTGCGGGGTGCCGGCGGCTACCAGATGTTCGGGGTCGCTGCCGCCCCCATCTTCGATCCGGCCCAGTCCCTGGCCGATTTCAAGGACTTCATGGTGTTCTTCAAGCCGGGCGACATCGTGAAGTTCAAGCCCGTCACCGAGGCCGAATACAACACCATCCAGTCTGAGATCTCCGCCGGAACGTTCCGCTACCGGCAGGTGCCCGTGACATTTGATCTGTCCAGGGCGCTGGCGAATCCCGCAGGCTACAACCAGGAACTCATGGAGGCCCTCAATGGCGTTTGACATCAGGAACCCCGGGCTGGCCACCACGGTCCAGGACCAGGGACGCACCGGCCACTACAACGTCGGCATCCCGCAGAGCGGTTCCCTGGACCAATACTCTGCCGAACTCGCGAATGCCCTGGTGGGCAACACTGCCAACGAAGCCGTCCTGGAATGCACTTACCTGGGCCCGGTGCTGTCCACCGACCAGGATGCCCTCATCGCCGTCACCGGGGCACCGGTTGAAGTCAAGGTCAACGGCGAAGCCCGGCCCCAGTGGACCCGGCTGCAGCTGAAGGCTGGCGACGAACTCAGCTTCGGGGTCATCCAGGGCGGCACGCGGTATTACATCGCGGTCCGGGGCGGCATCGATGTCCCCTCCGTGCTCGGCAGCCGGTCCACCTACAGTCTGGGCGCAATCGGCGGATTCCACGGCCGCAAGCTGGAGGCCGGCGACCAGGTTCCAGTCGGTAGCCCGCTGGACGGCGGAGCGGTGCCCGACGCCGATACAGTTCCGGAAGAATTCCGTCCCGCCTTCTCCAAGGAGCAGACGGTCAGGATCGTCCTGGGCCTCTATGACCACCGCCTCACCGACGAGGGACTGTACAACCTGCTCAACGCCGAGTGGAAAGTGACTCCGGTGGCGGACCGGATGGGATTACGGTACTCGGGTCCCGGAGTGCAGTGGAAAGAGCGGGAACAGCCATTCGGCGCCGGTTCCGACCCGTCCAACATTGTTGATGCCGGATACGCTGTCGGGTCCATCCAGATTCCCGGCGGCACCCAACCGATCATCCTGCACCGCGATGCCGTCTCCGGCGGGGGTTACGCCATGGTGGGCACGGTCATCAGCGCCGACATGGACCTGGTGGCCCGAGCCGCCCCCGGCACATCCACCAGGTTCGTGGCAATCAGCCTGGACGAGGCCCTTGTGGCGCGCAAGGAACTCGCCGAGCTCAAGAGGAACGCCCGTGCGGCCATCGGCGCCAGCGGCTGAGTAGCGGCCGGCGGACTAGGGCGGATAGACCGGCACAGGAGCCTTGTGCTTCTGCGCCCGCGGGTCCTTACTGGTGGGAGGAGACCAGGCCGCCCGCCACTTGGGCGCGACATCGCAAGGATCCAGCTCCCGGTTTAACGGTTGGGGCGGCAGGCGCTCCAACCGTCGAACCTGGATCTAGGAGGATGCACATGTTCGCTCGCGTCAGCACTTATCAGCCCGGACCGGACAGCTCCGGGGAACCGTCGGAGGACACCGTCAACCGGGTGCTCCAGCTGCCGGGATGCCTGGGCATCTACTACCTGCTGGGGAAGGACAGCAAATCACTGTCAATCACGCTGTGGGTTGACGAGCAGGCCCTCGCCGGCAGCCAGGAGGCCGCAGCCAGGATCCGCACCGAAACCAGTGCGGAGCAGCACATGCAGATCCTGGGCGTGGAGGAATTCGAAGTGCTGACCAGGCAGCTCAAGGATTGAGCGTCAGGACGGGGCGTAGCCAGGGGCCAGGGACGACCGGCGGAAGTCGGTCTGCCACACGTCCGTGTCCTGCCCGTCGGCGTCGGTGAGGACGTAGTCGGGCCAGCGGTCAAATGCGGAGCAAGGATGGGAAATCCCGAAATCCACCGTGTCGGTGACATCCACTCCGGACACCCCGGTGAGCACCGCATGATGGTCGAAGAGATTGCGCACCGCTGCGGTTGCGGCGGGCTTCAGGGCTCCGTCCGCGGTCCGGACCGAGAGGACGCTGGGCAGTCCGGCGTCGTAGGGAAGGTCCCGTTTGCCGGCGCCGACGACGGCCAACCCGGCTTCGGGCGTGGACAGGACGATCGCGCGAACGGAGAGCGCCGGAATCAGTCCCGGAACGGGGCTGACGGCGGCATAGGTGCCGTGGTCGTGGGTGACGTAGCAGCCCGATCGGAGAAGAATTCGCGTTCCGGGCACCTGGCCGCGGTCGGGAAGGAACTCAACCACGCGGTCCGGGAACGCCGAGCCACCCATGGAGTAGATGGGGGTGGCGGTTTCAAAGAACTCCGCCGCTTCCAGATAGACGTCCCGCACCAGCCGGCAGTGCCGGTCAACCGCAGTGACCGTATCCTCAGCGCGGCTGTTGGGCACGACGCCTTCATACCCGGCAACACCCACCAGCCTCAGTCCGGGCGTGGCACGGACCAGCCCGGCCAGGCGCAGACCCTCGGGCAGGCTGCGGATGCCGGTGCGCCCGCCGGGGGTTCCGACGTCGATCAGCACCTCCAGGTCGGCCGCCGCGCCGTCGAAGATCCCGGACGCCACCTTCACCCCTGCTGCAGAATCGACGAAGCAGCGGATTTCCCGGGCGGGATCTTCCTCCAGCCAGGCACGGACACGCGTTAGTCCGGACCTGTCGACGATCTCGTTGGCGACGAGGACGCGCTGATGACCCCAGCGCAGTGCCGAGGCGACTTGATCCACGGTGGCGACGGTGACGCCGACGGCGCCGGCCGTCAACTGCCGCTCGATGATCGGTGCCGACATCGTTGTCTTGACGTGCGGTGCGAGTTCCACGCCCCGATCCCGGCACCACGCCGCCATGACCCGGATGTTGTTCTCGAGGGCAGCGCTGTTGAGCCGCAGTTGCGGATACGCCGGCGCCGTGAGGCGCGTTGCCGCGAAGTCCGCATCGGTTCCGTCCGATCTTTCGCCCAGCCTGCTCACACGTATCCCCTGTTCTTTGGTCCCAAAATGCTGCCTCGACTCCGACAAATCTACTTCAGTGACGTGCCTCTGGCGGCACGCCCTGGCCCGGGCCGCCTAAACGTCCAGCGCCGGGTTCCGGTCGAAGAAGCCGGCCGGCTTAAGCCAGAACGCGACAGTGTCCACCGGCATGACCGGCCACTCCTCCGGCCGCGGGATGTGGTGAATGCCAAAGACGTACCAAAGGACGACGTCGGTGTTTTCCACGGACCGCCCCTGCCGCACCCATTCGGGCATTCCCAGCCCGCCTGTGCCCTGGTTCACGAACTCGCCGGCCGGCCAGCGTTCCGCGGCATCGTTGGGCGTCACCCATACCGTGTGCCCGATGACCTCCGCACGCTGGAAAACCGGAGATGCCGGGTCAAAGAACGACGGGAATGCTGCGCCGGGCACCAGCTTGTACGACACCGGGGTCCCGAGCCCGTTGACCGAGTTGTCGTTCGCCACCGTCCAGGCCCGCTGGGTTTCCCAGGAGTAGTCGTCGTGCCCCTCGGTCGTGATGGGGGTCTTGTTCTGATGCAGGGCGAGCCCGTACGGATTGTCCGGACCCATCGGGACCATTGCGGTTTCCGAACGGTAAACGGTATTTGCGGTGCCGTCGATGTCCAGGTCGAGCCGGGCCACGAGGAAGTGCTGGTGGAAGGGTGCGTAGGTCCGGTTGTCCACCAGCGTTCCGCTCGGATGCTGCTGGCCCTCGCCGAAATGGCTGACCACCATGATGCCGGTGGCCCTCACCTCGCACTCAATGTTCCCGTCCTGGTAGAAGCGCCAGTACACCAGGTATTCATAGTTGGCCACGGTGACATGGAAAGAAATCACCAGTCGACGTATCCGGCGCACTTCCATGCCGCCGTCGTGATCGATGTGCTTCCATAACACCGCCCCATCCTCTTCGTGGATGCAGATGGCGTTCCTGATGGTGTAGGGCTCCCCCGCAGAATTGTGCATGACCGCATCCAAATACCGGATTTCCCCGAGGCAGTCGCAGCCCAGTTCCAGCGACGTCGTCATGAATCCCAGACCCCATTCGCCGACGTCGAACGCGGTGCGCCGGTAGTGGTCATCGCTGGGATCCCGGTAGGGAACGGCCATTTCGGCGAAGGACAAGCGGTTCGCGATCGGCCGTTCGCGGCCGCCGTCACGATAGCTGACCCGGTGCAGCGTCAGCCCCTCGCGGTAGTTGAACCCGACGCGCATGGACCAGTTCTGCCAGCTGATCCTGTTGCCGTCCATCTGAAAGGAAACGCCTTCGGGCTGGACAATGTCCAGCGGCTTGAGCGGTTCGCGGGTGCTTGCGTCGCGGAGCCGGTCCGGGATCAGCGCCGGGACATATTCGCCCATGATCCCGGGACGGTCCACCACAAAAGTGTCCTCGATGTCCAGCAGTTCCATGGAAGCCAGGTCAATGACGCAGTGGAACCCGTTGACCGGCCCCGCATAGGGGTTGGCGCCCGCACGGGCACGGACCCACGTGTCGGACCAGCCAATCCGGCGCCCCTGGTACTCCTCCGGGATCATTGACAGGCCATAGGTCCACACGTCCATGAAGACCAGGGACAGATCAGTGATGCCGCGCTTGGCAAGCGCAGCGATCACCTGCGGGTGGCTGCGCAGCGCTGCGTCAGCTTCTTCCCACTCGTCGACGGTCATGTTCGCCTGAACGCCAGGGATATGGGTGAAGGAGAGAACAACCCCGTGAGTCAGCGATAGCCGCGCCTGGTAGGTCTTGTTGGAGGACCGTTCGAAGCAGTTCACGCCGACGATCCGCTCCGGAGCCGGCGCGTCGGCATCGGTTTCGAAGGCTACGACGGCAGCCTTTTCCGGTTCGATCAGCTCGATTGCGGCAAGCCGCCACGCCGGAAACGTGACACCCTGCGCGCTCGCGAGCAAGGACGCAGCTGCACGGAACTCGTCCTCGCCCAGCGGATCCAGCGGATGAGACGGTGCGGACCTTCTCACGGCGCCCTCCTTCTGCGAGATCACGTTCACGGCCCGCTACGGCTTCTCTTCCTCGGCGGCCTCGGTGAAGAGGGCACCCTGCGCGGCTCCCGAGCCCGACCTCCCGCCGCCCGCTCCGCGCAGGATGAATGCAATACCGACGGCGGCGGCCGCGCCGACCAGCGGCCCGGCGACATACACCCAGTAGTCGCTGAAATTTCCGCTGGCGAGATCCGGCCCGAACGTTCGTGCCGGATTCATCGACGTGCCGGAGATGGGGCTGCCCCACAGGCCTGCCAAGGCAATGTACGCGCCGACCCCGAACGCCCCAAACAGCCCGACGTTCTGGGCCCCGGAGGCGGTTCCCAGGATGACGCTGACCAGCACCATCGTCAGCAGTGCCTCCATCAGGAACGCGGCGCCGGCCGTATAACCAGCCGCCGGATAGTTTGAACCGTAGGTGGCGGAGACGCCGATCACGCCCTGCAGCAGCAGACAGGCGAGCGTCGCGCCAATGAGCTGAACGACGATGTAGCCCGGCACCCGGCGCCACGGGAAGTCACCGCGGAGCGCGAACGCAATGCTGACCGCAGGGTTCAGATGCGCGCCCGAGATCTTGCCCATGAACAAGATGATGCCCATGACCATCAGGCCCGGAGCCACCACTGCCGCCGTGCGGCTGATGACACCGGGGAACGCCTGGCCCATCATGCCGCCGCCGGCCGCGACGACCACGAGCAGGAACGTGCCGTACAACTCAGAGAACAGGCGCCGCCATTCCTGGCGCGGATCATTAAAATCCTCAATCCGCTGCACGACGCTTTGCTCTACTGTTCCCAGCACGTTGGGGATGACTCGGTGATGGGCGTGGTCCTGGTTAGCGCCGTCTTTGTCCTGATTTGCCGCCATGGCTGTCCGCCTCCGCAGGTTCTGGCCATGTGGTCTGCCGTGCCCAGCCTCGGTCTGCCACCTCAGAAGGCCAATGTACCGCTGACGGCGACAGTTGTCAGCGCTCCGCGGGTGGCTCGCTGGCAGCTGGTGGCTGGCTTAGGGACAGTGTGGCAATTTCGTAAGGACATCCGCGGGACAAAGTCCTAGCATTCAGCCATGAGGCAAGAAACCTGGCAAAAGTATTCCGAGTGGCCCCTCGTCGGTGCGGCTTTTGTTTTTCTGGCGGCCTACTCCATCCTCGTCATTGCCGAACCGCCGCAGCCCTACGCCGACCTTCTCGAAATCGTCGTGGGGTCAACGTGGGTCGCCTTCGGCGCCGACTACATTGTGAAGTTGCTCCTGGCGCCCCATCGGGGCCGGTGGTTCGTCCGCCACCCCTTGGACCTGCTCGTGGTGGTGCTCCCCGTTGCGCGGCCGTTGCGGCTCCTGCGTCCGTTCACCTTGCGCCGGGTCATGGAACGGGCACCGGGCACCGCCATCAGGACCCGCGTCCTGGCCTACGTCATTGTCTCCGCGATCCTCCTGCTCTACACGGTCGCCCTGAGCGTCTTCAATTTCGAAAAGGGCGCACCGAACGCGAATATCACCTCAATGGGCGACTCGTTGTGGTGGGCAATTGTCACCATCACAACGATCGGCTATGGCGACTACTACCCCGTAACCGTTCCGGGCCGGTGGGCTGCGGCCACGCTGATGGTCGGCGGGTTTGCAGTCCTGAGCATGGTCACGGCGGTGGTGTCCTCCTGGCTCGTTGAAAGTGTGACGGCAGCAACCAATCTGCGGAAGCGGTCGGACGAAGGCATCGGCAGCGAGGAACGTGCCCGCCTCGTGGCCCAGATCAGCAGGCTCCACGACCAACTCGCCCAGGGACCGGGCGATTCCGCCAGTACCCCGGCCCTCGGAGGGACACCCAAGGAACCGCCACAGGGGCATTGACGCTGCCTTCGTTGCGCTTTGACTTTCCTGACGCCATGGCCGCAGCCGGCCGGAGCGGGTACAACTGATTCATGACCACCCCTTCCCTGGTGCTCGGCCCAATGGTGCGGTACGTGGATGAGACGTCGGCGAGTGTCTGGGTGGAGACCCGAACCGCTGCCCGGGTTTCCATCCGTGCCGGCGGCCGGGGCTGGGAGGCCCGCACATTCGCAGTTCACGGCCACCACTACGCGCTGGTGGAATTGGACGGGCTGGAGCCCGGCACGGTGACGCCGTACGCCCTCGATATCAACGGAACACAGGTCTGGCCCGACCCCTCATCCGGGTTTCCGCCGTCCATGATCGCCACACTGGCCACCGGCAAGCCGCTGCGGATGGCCTACGGCTCCTGCAGGACCAGCGTCCCGCACGATGCATCCGGCAACCGGACCCATGGCGTCGATTCCCTGCGCGCCTATGCGCTGAAGATGGCCTCCGGCGGAGACCTGCCGTGGCCGGATCTGCTGGCCTTCCTCGGAGACCAGGTGTACGCCGACCTGACCAGCGAGCAGATGCAGGAGTTCATCCGCGGCCGGCGCGACATCAAGGCACCCCCCGGCGAAGAGCTCAAGGACTACGAGGAATACGCCCACCTGTACTTTCTGGCCTGGTCAGACCCCGCGAACCGATGGCTGCTGTCCACCCTGCCCAGCGCCATGATCTTCGATGACCACGACATCCGCGACGACTGGAATACCTCGCTGAGCTGGAAGAAGAAGATGGAGGCGACCTCGTGGTGGCATGGGCGGATCGTCGCGGGACTGGCCTCGTACTGGGTCTACCAGCATCTGGGGAACCTGTCACCGCAGGAACGGGCGGAGGATGCCGTGTGGCAGCGGATCATCGGGCACACCGGCGGGGATGAGCTCGATGTGGGCGCCGAGCTGGACAGCTTCGCGGAGCGGGCTGATCGGGACCCGAAATCCTACCGGTGGAGCTACTGCCGCGACTTCGGCGACACCCGGCTGATCGTGGTTGACTCCCGCGCAGCCCGGGACCTGACGCCGGACGACCGGGCGCTGGTTGACGCGGTGGAAATGGCCTGGCTGGACGACCGGATGCAAGGCGGCTTCCGCCACCTGCTCGTGGCGACGTCCCTGCCTTTCCTGTTACCGATGGGCCTGCACTACGTCGAGTCGTGGAATGAGGCCGTCTCTGAAGGTGCGTGGGGAAACCGTGCCGCTTGGGCCGGCGAGAAGCTGCGCCAGGCGCTGGACCTGGAACACTGGGGCGCCTTCCAAAACAGCTTCAGGGAACTGGCGGCCATGGCCAGCGAAGTCGCCGACGGTAAGCGCGGCCCGGCACCGGAAACAATCACATTCCTCTCCGGGGACGTCCACTACTCCTATGTGGCGGAGGTGGGGCGTGCCTCGGGCAGCCGGATCCTGCAGGCCGTCTGCTCCCCCATCCGCAACCCGTTGCCCCGCCTGATGAGGTCCTTCGCGGCCATCATGTCCTACGGCCTGGCCACCCCGGTAGGTGCCTTGGTAGCGCGCTCGGCCAAGGTGCCGGACCCGCCGTTCCACTGGTCCGGCATCCGGGGGCCCTGGTTCCAAAACAACTTGGCCTACCTGGAAGTGGTACCGGAAGGGCTGAAATTGTGGTGGCAGACCGGGGTGGTGGACGACGGCGACCACCTGCATCCGAGGCTGGAACGCGTCGCCAGCCTCACGGTGTCTCCGCGGAGCGCGCAGGACCCCGTCAAGGGACAGCAGGGGCAACAGCGAAACGCATGACCTGAGCGTCTTGTGATCCCCGCGTCTGATCCCCGCGTCGGCGCAGACGTTCTACCGAAGGTCGCGGTCAGCGGCCGCCACGTTCTCGATGGAGACCGTTTCGATGATTCTGGTCGATGGCTCACCGACCAGCGCCGGCGCCGTCACACCCGTTTTCCACGTATCGTTCTGCAGCCGGCCCAGGAAGTCCACCGCCGCCGCCTGCGTATCGAAGTCCATCTCCAGCATCACGTAATCCTGCTGGTCAAGCGGGCGCGAGATCCGGAATGACCGCACGCCCGACGCGGCGCGGTCCAGCGGATCGCTGTCGAAAGCCCTCCGCCACATGTCAAAATCCCGGACCTGGTGTTCGATCTGCAGGGTAATCACTGAGGCGCTCCTGTCGACGGTTCTACACGCCCACTGTAGGCCCGGAAGGCCCCGCCAAGTAAGAAGCGAAGCCGAAGTGTTATTCCGGCTGGCCTCTTAAGCCGGCTGGGTTCCGGTGTTGGTGCTGGTCGGGGCGTTGGACTGATCGGCCTGGTGGCGTTGCCGGCGGCTCGCCATCAGGAACGGCACCGCGATCAATTCGATCACGCCGCCGATCGCCAGCGACGCCGCATAGCCGTACACATCTGCTGCCCGGCCGAGCAGCGGCTGTACCACCACGCCACCGCTTGAGCCCATGAGTGAATCGAAGCTGAGCACTGTGGCGCGCTGCTTCGAGGCGATCATGTCGTTCAAGTACGCCTGCCGCACCGGGATGCCCGCCGATGACACCACTGCCCAGAGTGCCAACAGCACCAGAGCCACCCAGAACACGTGGGTGAACCCGAGCACCACCAGGATCACCATGTCCACGACGCTGCTCAGGATCAACACGGTGGTGCGTCGGCGGACAAGGCGCCGGACACGGGGAGCCATCCAGCCGCCGAGCACTTGCGCCCCGGCCACGATGGCCGCCGCCAGGCCCGCGACGGAATACGCGTGGGGGTCCCCATAGAGCTCGAGCAGGTATGGCTGCAGGGCGTAAAACACATAGATCCCGACGCCGAAAGTGAACGGCGCGGCCAGCATCACGTATCGTACGGGCGGATTCTTCAAGCCGTTCTCGATCGAGGCGGCAAGTACAGCCCGGGTCGCCTGGAGGGGATGGGTCGAACGTTCGGGGGTGAACCCGACGTCGCGCATGAGCCCAAAGGCCACCGCGAACATGGCAAGCAGGACGCACACGCGCATCAGGAACGGCACGCCCAGGTTGGTGGCCTGCGCGATCACGCCGCCGGCAACAGAGCCGGCGAGCATCGCGACTCCGGCGACCATCTGGCCCCGCCCGAGCACCGCTTCCATCCCGCCCTCGAACCCCGAGAAGCGCAGTGCATCGACGAGCCAGGCCTCCACCGCTCCGGAGAAGAAGGTGAAGCCCAGGCCGAGCAGGACCGACACTACCGCCCACCACCAGAACGGGGCGGAGAACTGCCAGAGCAGGTAGTAGAAGTAGGTCGAGACGGCGAGGGTCACGGTTCCGAGCAGGAACGAGACGCGCCGGCCCCAACCGTCGGCAACCACCCCGGTGGGCACCTCGAACAGCACCATGCCGGCCGTGAAGAAGGCATTCGCGGCAAACGCCTCGAAGTTGCTGAGTCCGGCGTCGAGCAGGAAGAGGGTGTTGATCCCCCAGATGAACGAGGCCGCAAGGGTATTGCCCAGCGTCAACGTCAGATAGATGCGCTGAATCTTTCGGGCGGCGGCGTTCATCGCGTCGCCGTCCCCGCCGGGGCGAGGGGGGAGCACGAGCCCATTCTCGTCTCCGCTGCCGGCGCGCGCCAGTGCCCATCAGGCGCAGGGCAGGACGCGACCGGTCGAGCCGACGATGCCCGGTCTGCTCAGCTGCCCTGGTTCGTGTAAAACGACCGCCGGCGGCCGTACTCATGGACCCGGTCCAGGGTAGCTATCTGGTCGCGTGCCGTGGTAGCCAGGCGGTCAAACCTGGAACCGTCCAGTCCCAGGTCCCCGGAGAGGTCCTGCAGCGTCTGCCACAGCCCCAGCTTCCCCATCACCGCTGAGCGCATGACCTCAGACTCCAGCACCAGTGTCAGCGGCGAGCGGCGCACCACCCGCCCGTTGAGCTTGAGCCGGCCGGCACGCTCCGCGACCCACGCCGCAGCCTTCCGGGGAGTTCGCCGTGGCAGGCCTAAATCCCCCACTAGTCCGTTCAGGTACTCCCGCTCCTCCCGGATCTGGGTGGCGAGCGATTCAAGTTCGGAGCGGAAGGGGGTGTCCGTGAAGTCGCGTGCCATTCGCTCGATGCGGCCCTGCCCCGCCGTAGCCCCCGCGAGGTGGTCCGAGAGGTAGAGCCCAAACAGCTTCTTATCGATTTTGCTGGAAATCTGCGGTGCCATGAAAGCTCCACTCTGATCGAAGGGTTGCTTCGGGAACGCCATCCTGCCGGAGCGCAAGCGGGCCCCGACATACTATCGGGGCGCGGGGTCGTCGCGCGCCGGCCGCACTGACCCGGCGTCGGGGTCCATCGCCACGAGTCCGGTGTCGTCCGTCACCTCCGTCATTTCCTGCGCGACGTCAGGCTTAAGCCAGGACGCCACCACGCTGACCCCGCCTCCGTCGTCGCGGTCGATCACGACGTCGATCTCGGAGGCGGCCGCCCCCATGCGCGAGAGCTGCTCGCGGTATGACGCGACCAGCATCTCCAGGCTTTCCTCGGTCCACTCCCCCGGCCGCATCCGCGTTGAAATTTCGACCGGTTCAGGCTGATAGAGCGTCATGAAAGTCCTTCCTCTGGGTTCGATCAGGGGTGAGCACGACCCCATTCTGGCCCCCCTGCGCCGGTGTGCGCCAGAGCAGGGCAGGGACACTATTGGCTCCGGGGCGTTCCGAAGCGAACGCACCGGTGGCAGACTTTGTCCACCGGAGCAGTAGCCATAAGGAGGATCCCGGTGTCCGAGATGGTTGAGGCCCTTTTGCACGACGGCACGGCAATACCCGTCCTGGTGAGCGGTGACGGCCGGGCGCTCCTCATCCCTGCCAATGTGAAGCCGCGGTCCGGGCCGGAAGCCCAGACGATGCGGGAGTGGGGCGCGGACCCGGACCTCGGGCCCAATCTGGTGTCGGGCCTCTCGCAGTCCTATCGGGTAATCGCGGCCGACTACGAGGGGCACCGGATGGCGCACCCGGCGCCCGATACCCTCACCCCGGAGAACGTCACCGCCGACTTGCTGGCTATCGCTGATGCGGCACGCGCCGAGACCTTCGGATACTACGGCTACTCGTGGCTGGGCCTGTGCGGTTTGCAGTTGGCGATCCGCACAAACCGGCTCTGGGCGCTCATCATGGGAGGATTCCCGCCGCGCGAGGGCCCGTACGAGAGTATGTTGGCGGTGACGCGGGCGGCCCACTCGGCGGCTGCCAGGGCCCCGGAACAATCGCCGGAGGTGAACCTCCCGGTCGAACCCGGCGACTGGGATGCCGCCACGATACAGACCAACGAAACACAGACCCGCCAGTTCCTCACGCTGTACGAAGCGCTCCAGGACTTCGACGATTCAACTATTGGCCTGGCGCCGGATCTGCCCCGGCTGGCGTTCGCGGGCGCCGCCGATCACATCGCTTACGGACCCCGCTGGGGGGACGTGACGGTGCGGATCGGCGAACCGCTGGCTGCCCACGAGCGCGAACTCATCGAGGCCGGGTGGGATGTGCAAGTACTCCCCGCACTCGATCACCTGGGTGCGATGCACAGTGACGTCGTCGTTCCTCTCCTGCGGGCCTGGCTGGGAAAGGTGGGCCGGCAGCAGTAGGAACACCTCCCCGGGACCGTCGCGGCGCCGGTTCCTACGCGCTGAGGCGGAAGACGTCGGCTTTGATCGCGTGGCGTCCGGTCTTGCGCTTGCCCGACGGCGTCCCATACAACACCAAGGCCGACCGATCGTCGTCGAGAACGGTGATCCCCTCGGCATGGTCCTCGTCCTCGCCGAATGGCGCGTCAAATTCGCAATGCAGGTCGTCTTTCGTCAGGACGGCCTCGGCCTGCGACGTCAGCGCGCCCCGCCAGCGAAACACGGCCGCGCGCCCGTCGAGCTCCATGGTGGGTCCTGCCAGGACGAGCAGGTCCTGTCCGTGCCGGCACAGATCCCGCACGCCCAAACCATGCAGGCGAAGGAAGTGCTTGCGGTAGCGACGATTCCCGGGACCGATCGGCTGCGGCTCCAAGCCGGGCCCGCCACCAACCTGGAGCTCTATGATCATCGCCCACCCACGCAGCACCGGCCCGCGCAGACCGATGAACACCCGGTCGCCCGCTACGGCGAGGCCCTCGCAGTCAATGCCGTTGTCCTTGCCCGGGATCGGGCGACCGGTCGTCGAGGACTGGATGAAGCTACCAAGATGTAGGTCATCGGCCAGCAGATCCACCAGGTCCGTGCCCCGGCCGAGGCCCAGCACGGCGGGGCGCTGCTGCTGCCCCGTCCGGCCGCCGCCCGGATCGAGGAGGTCCTTAGTCGAAAGCCGGGCCAACACCCGACGGCGCTGGCTGACCTCCACTGTCGCCAGGGAATCCTGCGCTTCTGCGGGCGTGGCGTTGTTCTTGACCTGTTTGCGGGCCGAGCTGTGCGATCCAAGCAGCCACAGCGTGTCATCCTCGACATCGAGGCCCTCGATGTCCATCTCCCCCCTGTCCCCGGGCAGCTCAAGGAGGCGGGTGAGATCGAAGCTGCGGTGGGTGCGGGCCTGGTCGCCGGCCTCCAGGGTGAGCCGTTCGAGGCTGGTCGTCTCGTCATTGGCGACCCAAAGGTGGGAACCCTGCCGGGCGACCGCGGACAACCCGTCGCGCAGGTCAGCCTTCGGATCCAGGGTGCTGCGCTGGTCGAGTACAAGGCTGATTTCGCCGGAGGGATCGTCCGGCCGTGGCCATCCGCTCACCGCGGCACACCCATCCTCGTCAGCGGTGATCGGCAGCTCATTCCCGCGCTCTCCGTTCGCGCAGCCACGGGATGAGGCCACCTGCCAGGAGCATGTCGACCTGACGGCTGGAGAGGCTGTGCCGTACAGGGTAGACCTCGCCGCGGGTCCGGTTCTCCACGAGGATCTCCTTGCCTGTGAGCAGGGCGTCGTGTATCCCTGTCAGCGCGAGCACATCGTCCTGTTCGATGCGGTCATGATCGGCCGCATTTGTGAATTCGACTGCAAGGACGCCGAAATTGGCCAGGTTCTGCCAGTGGATCCGCGCGAACGAGACGGCCACCACTGCGCGCAGCCCGAGGAAGCGCGGGGTGATAGCCGCGTGTTCCCGAGAGGATCCCTGGCCGTAGTTCGTGCCGCCGACCAGGATGTGCCCAGTGGAGTCGCGGGTATGGGCGGCGCGGGCGGCATAGGAGGGGTCGAGCTGGTCGAAGGTGAATTCGGCGAGTTTGGGGATGTTGCTGCGGTAGGGCAGAACGCGGGCTCCGGCTGGCAGAATCTCGTCCGTCGAGACATCGTTGCCCACCACCAAGGCCACTGGTGCTTCGATGCGGTCGGCGAGTGGGCCGAAGACCGGAAGCGAGGAGATGTTTTCGCCCTTGACCAGTGCTACTTTGCCGGCGTCCTCCGGCGCCAACGGCTCCTCGAGCATTGCCACGTTCACGCTCGACACCGCGGGAAGTTCGATCTCGGGGTACTCAAGGTCGAAAAGCTCCGTCAGGTCCCGCGGGTCGGTGATAATTCCCGTGAGCGCAGCAGCCGCGGCCGTCTCCGGTGAGCACAGGTAGACCGAGTCCTCCTTCGTGCCCGAACGGCCGGGAAAGTTGCGGGGCATTGTGCGCAGGCTGTTGCTTCCGTTCGCGGGGGCCTGTCCCATCCCGATGCAGCCCATGCATCCGGTCTGGTGCAGCCGGGCTCCGGCGCTTATCAGATCAAACGTGGCCCCCATCCTGGTGAGGTCCTGCAGGATCTGCCGGGAACTCGGGTTGACGTCGAAAGACAGTCCCGGGTGGCACTGCCGTCCCTTCGTGATGGCGGCGACAATTGCGAAGTCGCGCAGGCCCGGGTTCGCTGAGGACCCAATCACGACCTGCGCCACCGGCCTGCCGGTGACCTCCCGCACCGGAACGACGTTGCCGGGCGAGCTGGGCAGGGCGATGAGCGGCTCGATCGTGGCCAGGTCGATCTCGTCGGTCACGTCGTAGGTGGCCCCGGAATCGGCGAGGAGTTCGGTGAAATCGTCCTCGCGCTGTTCGGAGCGCAGGAAGGCCCGGACCTGGTCGTCGGCCGGGAAGACCGTGCTCGTCGCACCGAGTTCGGCGCCCATATTGGCAATAACGTGCCGGTCCATCGCGCTCAGCGTGGTGAGGCCAGGACCGTAGTACTCGATGATCCGGTCCTTGCCGCCCTTCACGCCGTGCCGGCGAAGCATTTCAAGAATGACGTCCTTGGCACTGGTCCACGGTGGCAGCTTGCCGGTAAGCCGCACGCCCCAGATCTCCGGCATCTTCAGGTAGAGCGGCTCGCCCGCGATGGCCAGGGCTACCTCGGTGCCGCCGACCCCGATTGCCAGCATCCCCAGCGACCCAGCGGCCGGGGTGTGACTGTCGGAACCGACCATGGTCGTGCCCGGACGGCCAAACCGCTGCATGTGGGTCGGATGGGACACGCCGTTTCCGGCCTTCGAGAACCACAGACCAAACCGGCGGCAGGCCGAGCGGAGAAAATCATGGTCCTCAGCGTTCCTGCTGTCGGCCTGCAACAAGTTGTGGTCCACGTACTGCGCGGACACTTCAGTTTGTGCCCGGTCGAGCCCGATGGCCTCCAGTTCAAGCATGACCAGCGTCCCGGTCGCGTCCTGGGTGAGGGTCTGATCGATATGCAGGCCAATCTCACGGCCGGGAATCATCTCCCCGGCCACCAGATGGGATGCGATGAGCTTTTGGGCCACGTTGTAGGCCACGGTCGGATTCCTTACTCGATGGCGAAGCCAAGTGCCTCCGCCGTCAACGAACCGGGCACCGGGCGCTCCCCTATATCCCCAAATTAGCCCACTCCGGGCACCGGGAACAGTGGGGATTTGACGGTCATCGTGGCGCTGCCGGCCCCGGGACGCTCCTGGTGTTCAACGAGCTGAGGAAGGCGAGGGCCGCTGCCAGTCCCGCACTCAGCACGACGGCTCCCAGCCACATCGACACTGGCCATTGAATCGATGCCCCGAGGGCGATCCCAGCCAGTTGCCCGGTCCAGATGAGTGCCGCCAGCACGGCGGTGACCGCCGGCAACCTGCGCCTCAGCCACGGGCCCGGCCGTCGGGCAAGCAGCAGATCCGCCGCTGCCGCGATGATCGTGGCTCCGGCCGCACCGGCGACCGCGGCCGGGCGCAGCCCCGACATGGCCAGCGGCAGCCACGCGACCACGGCGACCAGGATGGTGGCAATACCGAAAGGCGGCCTCCGGGCTCCGGAGAAGGTGTAGAGGAAGGGCGCGATAATCAGCGCTGTGGTCACCAAATAGCTGGCCAGTCCGAGGGCCGGGGGCAGCTCCGCCTGGGTGTGCCCGGGGCTCCCGATCGGCGTCTGTAGATAGGGGACGGCCGGCGGGGTCCGGACGAACGCCGAGCAGTAAATGAGGAAGAAGGCTCCCAGGCCCGTCATCAGGGCGAGCGACAACAGCGCAGGCGGCGTCCAGTTGAAGGCCTCTGCGCCGGCGGCGGCCCGTGCACTGCGGATACCGGTGCCGAGGATAAGGAAGAGGCTAAACCCCAGCAGCAGGTGGGTGGGGCTCACCAGCGCATCGAGCGAGACTTCGATGCCCAGGATCTCGTGCCAGGCCAGGTCCAGGACGCCCGCTACGGCGAACAGGACCAGTCCGATGACCGTGCCCCGGTAGCCGGCCGGCACCGACCGGGTCAATGGCCGCCCGGGCTGGCGGTTCCTCCAGATCACGCTTGCCGTCCACGCGGCGGTGGCCATGAGGCCCGAATAGAGTGCCGCGTGCCAGGGGGTGAAGAAGGTTTCCAGCCCGGGAACGTGCAGGTGGGCCCAGCCGTCCAGGAACACAGCCAAGAGGAGCCAGATGCCCAGCAGTTGCGTCACAAGGTCGTTGCGCGCCCCGGCCCGAAGAGTCTGCGCTGCCGTGTCAACCATTGTCACTCTCCTCGCACCCGCCGTGCCGTCACCCTCGCCGTGCAGTCACCCTCGCCGTGCCATCCCCGGAAGCCGGGACGCCCACACTTGGCCCGCGTCGAATGGTTAAAGCTTGGACCTCCCGGTGTCCGACCGCCAGTGCTGCATTCCCTGGAGCGGGGCATCTCCCGAGGAGACCTGAGCCCGGACGTCGACGCCGAGATGCTCACCGACCTCCTGCTGGGGCCGATCTACTACCGGTTCTTCCTGAGCGGCTCGCCGCTGGATGAAGGCTTTGGGGTCCGGCTGGTCAGCACGCTGTTTTCGCGCCGGCCCGCCCACGGGGGCACGCCGTAGAAGCGATGACGGCGCGGGGCCCCGTGCCGACGTCGATCCCCTGACTCCTATTCGAAGACGGTGGTCAGCGTCCCTCACATGGGCGCGGGCATGTATAGCCCGGGCAGCAGCTCCGGGTGCGCCGGGACGAAGAGCGCGAAAACGATCAGCGAGACACCAGTTATCCGGCTGAAGGCGGGCCCGTATTTCCATGTCTTCTCCAGGAAGATAACTACCGTGAGCACGGCCATCCACGCCAGGTTCATCACGCCCACGGCAATCAGCACCAGCATGAGCCCCCAACAGCAGCCGACGCAGTACACGCCGTGATACATGCCGACGCGGACGTCCCGCAAGCGGCCCTTGTACCCGGATACGTGCAGCAGGAAGGCTATGGGCGACCGGCAGTGCCTGAGGCAGAAGTCCTTCAGCGGGGTCAGCTGGTAGGCTCCGGCCGCCACGAGGACGCCGGCACCCACCCAGGCTGCGATGTCCGCCGCGTTCTCAGCCAGCAGCGCAGACAGGGCCGCGGCCGCGTAGGCCACGACGCCGAATCCGATCCATGTCAGAAGGTAGCCGCCTACCAGGGCCGTTGTCCGGATGGCCCTGACCCGGCTGCTGCGCACGGCGCGGATGGATCTGAGATACATCGAAGTCAGGGGCGCCAGCGCCGGCAACATCATGGCTGCCATCATCAGCGTCCACACCGCCAGGAAACCCCAGAGCCTCAATCCCATCGTTCCCGGGCCTGTGGACATGTCGGAAAGGCCTAAGAAAGTCAGGTACCAGGCCAGTGCGGCGCACCCGATCAGCGCCAACTCTCCGGCATGGTGGCCGGCTGTCAGGCGGCTGCTGCCCGGCACCTAAGCGGACCAGGCGAAGGGGGCCGAGAAAGAGTTCTTGCCGGCGTTATCCCAGGTCATCCCGAACACATCGACGCTGGCGGTGCTGGCTGTGCCGGCTGCCAGAGTGTCGGCCGGAAATCCGACCCCACTAAGTTTCACTCCCCGCCCTGTGGAATCAAATGGATTCATGAAGTCCTCGACCACCATGTCAACGGCACTGCCAATACGGACCTGATGGTTCCGCCCGTCGTCGGCGTAGGCCATTTCCTGGGACTCCATGCCCGCCATTTCACCGATCAAGGGAGCGAGGCCCTCCATCGGTCCGCCGAGCTGGCCGCCGAAGACTGCACCGAGCGCTTCGGCCTGCTCGGCGGAGGCGGCGGCGTCCATCAGGAGACCGACCTTCCAGCCCCCCTCACTCATCAGGGCCGGGGTATCGGCCACGACGCAGACTGTCAGACCGCCGACGTCGACACCGTTGACTTCGCCGGTTTCCACGTGGAAGGCCAAGGCCACGTTGCAGCGGTCATTGTCCGCCGGTGCCGTCTGTCCTGTCGCCGTACACGGGCAGACCATGTCGCAATTGCAGTTCTCAAAATAGGTACCTTCGACATGCCACGGCATTTAGGGCTCCTTTCGAAGAGGCCCCCCAAAACAAATCCTCCTCGCGGCCCTGAGCAGTGTCAACGCCATGCGGACACCCACGCAAAGGGCCCTCCCGGCCGGCCCCGCGCTTCGAATAAAGGGGCACGGGTCGTCCTGCCGGAACGGTCGCCAAGGCGATTTTTCCGTTTGCTAGCAGCGGTGCAACACCGCTGCTAGCTGGCCGGCGTCACGACGTCCTCCAGCATTGACCTGTCGAAGAACCGGACCTCACCCGTTGCCTGGAAGAACACCGGGACAACCGAGGTGCTCGGGTCCTTCGAGGTTTCGTAGATCTCAGGCGCGCCCCCGTGTTTGCGCGCGATGGTTCCAACCAGGTCAGTGCCGCGAACCCGGACGGTTCGATATTTGTAGCTCATGTGGACCCTTTCGTCTGCCGACCCCTTCGTCCGCCAAGGCAAACCCTACTCCTGAGGGGCGCAGTCGTCAGCGGATCCGGGCGTCGCTGGGCTTCCTTGGCGCGGGTCCCTACCCAATGTCGGCCTCATCACACGTCACGGCATAGGATCGAAACTGTGGAACTAACCGAGAGGACGCTACAAAGCCGCAGAAACTACTTGAGAGTATGGATCATGGCTTCCAAAAATGACCCCGAGTCCGACGTCGATGCGGAGTCGGGCCAGCACGGCGGTGTCCAGTCAGTGGACCGGGCGCTTATGGTCCTGGAAATCCTGGCGCGGGACGGCCACGCGGGCGTGAGCGAAATCGCCGACGAGATGGGCATCCACAAGTCCACAGTCTCCCGGCTGCTGGGTTCGCTGGTGAGCCGGGAAATGGTCCACCAGAACAGCGAGCGCGGAAAGTACCAGCTGGGCTTCGGCATCCTGAGGCTGGCAAGCTCCATCCCCGGGCGGCTCAGCCTGGTCCGCGAGGCCCGGCCCGTACTCGAAAGCCTGGCAGAGGAGTTCAAGGAGACGGTGAACCTGGCCGTCCTGCGCTCCAACTACGCCGTCAACGTGGACCAGGCCATGGGCCCGTCAACCTTGGCCACCTACGACTGGGTGGGCAGCCTGACGCCGCTCCACGCGACCTCCAGTGGAAAGGTACTGCTGGCTGCACTGTCCGCGGACGAGCGGGACCGTGTCCTGAAGGAGACCGGGCTTCCTGCCCGGACGCCGCGGACCATCACCAACAGGAACAAGCTCGAAAGCCAGCTGATCGACGTCGCCCGTGACGGCTACGGAGTGGTCCGGGAGGAGTTCGAAATCGGGCTCAACTCGATGTCCGTGCCGGTGTACAACCATGTGGGAGCCGTGATCGGCGCGGTCAGCATTTCCGGGCCGGCCTTCCGTTTTGATCCGGAGACGGCGCCGGGACTCCTCGATGCGCTGAAACAGGCGGGGATGCAGATCAGCGCGAAGATGGGCTACACCGGGCGTTAAACTCCACGCTGGTGGTTGGGCTTGCTGGAGCAAGCCCAACCACCAGCTGAGATTCGGCCGGGTTCGCTCAGGAACCGGCCACGATGTCCCCCACCTTCTCCTGCACCCAGTCGTGGAAGGCGCCGATGTGGTGCTCGCTCGGCACCAGCACGCCGCCGTTGGCATAGACCTTCGATCCCATGGCCGGCTGGCACCGCTCGCAGGCGTCGAAGTCCTGCTGGTTGACGCGGTGGAACAGCTCCACGGACGCGCTGACGTCCTTGCCGCTCTCCACGACGCTGGGCACGTAGAGCCAGTCGCACTCCACGATCGTGTGGTCCGCGGCCATGGGGAACATGCGGTGGATGATCACGTGGTCCGGGACCAGGTTCACGAACACTGTGGGCTTGATGGTGATGGCGTAGTACCGGCGGTCCTGGTCCTCCCCCACCCCCGGAATCAGGTCCAGCCCTTCCGAGCCGTCGATGGTGAAACCCTTGACGTCCTCGCCGAACTCGGCGCCATGGCCCACGAAGTACTGCGCAGCCAGGCCGTCAGCGAATTCCGGCAGCACCTCGGTGAGTTCGGGGTGGATCGTGGCGCAGTGGTAGCACTCCATGAAGTTCTCGATGATGAGCTTCCAGTTCGCCTTCACGTCATAGCGGATCCGGCGGCCCAGGCTGAGGTTGGCCACGTCGTAGCCTTCGATCGCCTTGAGGTCGCCGAGCCGTTCCTCGATGGCACCCATCACTTCCTCTTCGAATGACGGCGGCTCGTCAGCCAGGCACACCCAGACGTAACCCAGGTATTCGCGGATATGGACCTTCACCAGGCCGTACTCGTCCCGGTCGATGTCCGGCATCTTGGTCAGGTTGGGGGCCGCGATGAGTTTGCCTTCGAAGTCATAGGTCCAGGCGTGGTACGGGCACTGGAACGAGCGGGCGGCTTCGCCCTGCTCTTCCATGCACAGCTTGACGCCCCGGTGCCGGCAGATGTTGTAGAAGGCACGGATTCCGCCCTTGCGGGTCCGGCTGATCAGCACGCTCTCCCGCCCCACCTGGACCGTCCTCCAGGCACCCGCCTTGTCCAGGTCCGCGGACCGGACGGCGCAGAACCACATCTGCTCGAAGATCCGCTCCTGCTCCGCCCGGAATACGGCTTCATCCACGTAGGTGTAACCGGGCAGGGTGGGGATCAGACTCGGGGCGCTTACCTCAACAGACAATTTGTCCTCCTAACGAACAAAACGAACAACGAAAGCTGGAACTTGTTGGGACGGGATTCTTGGGTCAGGTTTCAGGCACGGTTGTCAGGACACGGCGGCAGCCCCCACCAGGGCCACCAGCGCGGAGGCGTCCGCGCAGGCAGCCTGCCCGGTGGGCGTGCCCAGTGGCCGGGCGGGTGCAGCGAGCAGGCGCCGCCACTTCGTGAACAGCCGCGGCTGGTTCATCCCGAGGACCGCCACCGGAAAATCCCCGCGGTAGTACACGGCAAGACAGCTATGCGTCAGGACGTCGCCGGCTTCGATCTCCACCCGGTCATAGCCGGCACTGTGGCCGGCGAACTGCAACTTGACGCCGTACTGGTCGGACCAGAAATAGTGAGGCTTTGCCGGCTTCGGCGTGGCATCAGAGTCCAGCAGCGCCTCAACGGCCAGGGCCGCACGCTCCAGGGCACCGGTCCAGTGCTCCACCCGGCGGTGTGTGCCGGCTGCAAGGTCGAACCAGGATGCGCAGTCGCCCACGGCCACGATCCCGGGGACACCGGTGCGGCCCATGGCATCGCACAGCACACCGCCGCGGAGCTCCACGCCGGAGCCCTCCAGCCAGCCGGTGTTCGGCTCGGCTCCAATGCCAACCACCACGACGTCGGCGGCCACATAGCGTCCACCGGCCAGCCGGAGCCCGGTGACGTTGCCTTCGCCGCTGTAGAAGTCCTCTATGACTGCTGAGGAAATGAGCTCCACGCCGTTGGCGGCATGGAGCCCGGCCACCACGCCGCCCATCTCCGTACCGAGCTGGGCGGCGAACGGGACGGCCTTGGTGTCGATCATCGTGACTTCCATGCCACGCGACGCGGCAGCGGAGGCCACCTCGGCGCCGATGAAACCGGCCCCGATCACAGCCATCCTGCTCCCGGGCACCAGCTCGGGGGCAAGACTCTGTGCGTCCGCCAGGGTGCGCAACGTGAACACATTGCTCAGCCCCGCCAAGATAGGCAACTGCCGTGCCTTCGCGCCGGTGGCAATGACAATTCCGTCCGCTGTCAGGCTGCGGCCGTCCCTCAGGAGGATGGTTCGCGAAGAGGCATCCAAAGACGCGGCTCCGGCACCGAGCAGCCATTCGGCCTGCAGCTCGTCGGCGTCGGACTCCAGGAAAAGGTCCTCCGCTGTGATGGCGCCGAGCAGGAAGTCCTTGGACAGCGGCGGCCGGTCATACGGCCGGTGCGGCTCGTCGCCAATAATGACCAGCCGGCCGGTAAAGCCTTGGGCGCGGGCCGCCCGGGCGGCGGAAAGACCCGCCAGGGAAGCTCCCACAATCGCAAGCGTCTGCATTTCGACGTCCCTTCAATTGCTTCTTACGCAACAACAATCGCTATGTGCAACAGCGTGATTCATGCCACGCCCACTGTCAAGGGTCCTTCCGTCAAAGGGACCCTGGCACGAAACAGAGAGGTAATACCTTGACAAGCATTGTGACCTACCGCACTCTGTTGCTTATTGCGATTGCTGTTGTTCACTACGGAACACCGCCAGCGGCAGTTGCACAGCCAAGGATCCCGACCGAAGAAGAGGTCCCTCCATGCACAAGGCATGCCCGCTCAGCGAACTGGCGCCCGGGGAAGCGCTGCGGCTGAACACCTCACCGCCCATCGCCGTCTTCCACACCGAGGAAGGCGAACTCTTTGCCATTGACGACACATGCACCCACCAGGATGCTTCCCTGGCGGACGGCTGGGTGGAGGACTGCTGGGTCGAATGCCCGCTCCACGCATCCAGGTTCAACCTGCGTACGGGAAGCGTCGACGCCCCGCCGGCCAAGCTGCCGGTCCGCTCCCACGAAGTCACAGTGATCGACGGCGACATCATGATCACCGAATCCAATGAGGTTCCCAACCTCCCCCCAGGCCTGACAGTGGACGGCCACGTCTAGCCCCAGCCCATGAATCCGAACAGAGGAATCCCTCATGGCATTGAACAGTGACATTGGCTTGAACAGCGACACGAACTTGAACAGTGACATCGGTGTGGACACCGACGTCAACGTCACCACCCCCGCCGGGCAGGCGGGAGTCCTCACGCCTTCAACACCTTTGGAAGCGGAGCCAACTGCCCCGGATCCCCTCCCTCCCGCACTCGTCCCGGATACCGAAAACTATGATCAGCTCCTGCAGGAACTGCGTCAGGGCAAGACCGAGCGGGCCGTGACGGAACGTCGGAACCGCAAGCTGACCCTCGACAAGGTCACATTCGGGATCACGGGCGCATGCGCCGTCGCCTTCGTGATGTGGGGTTTCCTCGGAAGGGATAGCCTTTCTGCCACGTCGCAGGGCGTTCTCGACTGGGTCATGGAGTACACCGGCTGGCTCTTCATGGTGTTGGCTTCTCTCTTCGTGGTCTTCGTGCTGTGGCTCGCCGTCGGTAAGTTCGGCAACATCCCGCTGGGCAAAGACGGGGAAAAACCCGAATTCCGCACCATCTCCTGGATAGCCATGATGTTTGCCGCAGGCATGGGCATCGGGCTCATGTTCTACGGCGTGGCTGAACCCCTGTACCACTACATCTCACCGCCGCCCGGAACCGTGGACGGACGGACCCCCGCAGCCATCCAGACCGCCATGGCAACGTCCATCTTCCACTGGACCCTGCACCCCTGGGCAATGTACGCGGTTGTTGGCATCGCCATGGCCTACGGCAGCTACCGTCTGGGGCGCAAACAACTCATCTCTGCGGCCTTCACCTCGCTTTTTGGCATACGGATGGTCGAAGGGCCCGTCGGCAAGTTCATCAACATCCTGGCAATCTTCGCCACGCTGTTCGGTACCGCAGCGTCGTTGGGCCTTGGCGCCCTCCAGATCGGCAGCGGCCTGACGTCCAACGGCTGGGTCGGGGAGATCGGCACCCCGGTGCTCGTGGTGATCGTTGCTATCCTGACCACCTGCTTCGTGGCCTCCGCGGTATCCGGCATCAGCCGCGGTATCCAATGGCTGTCCAACATCAACATGGTCCTGGCCGTCGTCCTGGCACTCATCGTCTTTGTTGCCGGCCCCACGCTCTTCATCCTCAACCTGATTCCAGCCGCGATCGGTGACTATGCCAGGGACCTGGCCGAAATGTCTTCCCGGACGGAAGCCGTGGGAGACGAGGCATTGCGGAGCTGGATGTCCAGCTGGACGATCTTCTACTGGGCCTGGTGGCTGTCCTGGACGCCGTTCGTTGGAATGTTCATCGCCCGCATCAGCCGGGGACGCACCATCCGGCAGTTCGTCACCGGAGTACTGCTGGTTCCGAGCATTGTCAGCGTGATCTGGTTCGGCATCTTCGGCGGCACTGCCTTCAGCATCCAGCAGCAAGCCGACAAGACGGAGAACCCCGCTGACGGCCTCGTGAAAATGGTCGACGGCGCACCCTCCATATCCTTCGACGGTGCCCTCTTCGACCTGGTCAAGAACCTGAACATGCCTGCCTGGGCAACCATCGCAGTCATCGTCCTGGCCATGGTCCTCGTGGCAATCTTCTTCATCACCGGAGCAGACTCAGCCTCCATCATCATGGCCTCGCTGAGCTCCAACGGAGCCAGCGAACCTCGCCGCGGACTGGTGATCTTCTGGGGCCTGCTGACCGGCGGAGTGGCAGCCGTGATGCTCCTGGCCGGCGGCGATGAACCGTCCGAAGCGCTATCCGGCCTGCAGCGCATCACAATCGTGGCCGCCCTGCCTTTCGTTCTGGTCATGCTGCTGCTGTGCGTCGCACTGGCCCGTGACCTGCGCCGCGATCCGCTGGCCTTGCGACAGAGGCTCCCCC
>NZ_KI914916.1:39387-43068 GCF_000520575.1 Arthrobacter sp. I3 | reverse complement strand
CCTTGCGACAGAGGCTCGCCACGACCGTCGTCGAACGTGCCATCCGCACCGGCGTGGAACAGCACGGAGGCGTCCAGTTTGATCTCGTGACCAAGCATGAGTGCGACGGACGCTGTTCCTCAGCCACCCGCTGCCCCGGCGATGCCACAGACAGCGACGCCAAATCCGGCGCCTCTCCCGACGCTGTCGCCACGAAGTAGGAGGAAATCGTGACCACAATTCTTGATGGCCGCCCCGCCGGCGGCATTCCAGCCGCAACGGCCGAGGCCGCTGCTAAGCCCTCGTCGCCCAAAACCCGCACGCCCGAGTTCGTCCTCACCCTGGCCTGCCCCGAAAGGCCCGGCATCGTCCGGGCCGTCACCGCCTTCCTGGCCGACCGCGGTTTCGACATCGTGGAGCATCAGCAGTTCGATGACCACGTCAGCGGGAACCTGTTTCTGCGCACCGCCTTCACCGGCGGGCGCACGGACACCGGTGACGGAACCCGTCCAGATCCCGGTTTCGACGGGCTCAACGACCGGGTTTCCATCGCGGAGAGGCTCACGGCCGGCTTCGCGGCAACGGCCGCCGAATTTGGCATGAACTTCACCTTCCACGACGGCCGGCCGCAGCGCCTCCTGGTCATGGTCTCCAAATTCGGCCACTGCCTGAACGACCTGATCTACCGGTGGCGCGCGGGCAGCCTGGGTGCGGAGATCGCCGTCGTGGTTTCCAACCATGAGGACCTTCGCGCTATGGCCGAAAACGCCGGGCTCCCGTTCATCCATGTTCCGGTGACCCCCGACACCAAACCGGAAGCCGAGGCGCGGCTGCTGGAACTCGTGGCCGGGTACGACGCCGACTTGGTGGTCCTGGCGCGGTATATGCAGGTGCTGTCCAATGATCTGTGCACAAACCTGCGCGGCCGGGCCATCAACATCCACCATTCCTTCCTGCCGGGCTTCAAGGGCGCGAAGCCGTACCACCAGGCTTACGACCGCGGCGTGAAGCTCATCGGGGCCACGGCGCACTACGTGACGCCGGACCTGGATGAGGGACCCATCATCGAGCAGGAGGTCTTCCGGGTGGACCACAGCCTGGATGCGGACGCCCTGGTGACGGTTGGCCGGGACGCCGAATCACAGGCCCTGTCCCGGGCTGTGAAGTGGCATTGCCAGCACCGCGTCCTGCTCAACAACACCCGCACCGTCGTATTCCGCTAACGCGAACCAGGAGAACAACTTATGAGCGCATCACCACGCGTCGTCATCATCGGCGCCGGCATCGTCGGCACCAACCTCGCGGACGAACTCGCCAGCCGCGGCTGGAACAACATCACGGTCGTCGAACAGGGTCCGCTGGAACTGGCCGGCGGTTCCACCTCGCACGCCCCCGGCCTGGTCTTCCAGACCAACCCGTCCAAGACCATGACGGAATTCGCCAGCTACACGGTGGACAAGCTGCTCTCCCTCAGCGCCGACGGAGTGTCTTGCTTCAACCAGCTCGGCGGGCTTGAGCTTGCCACCACCGAGGTGCGGCTGCAGGACCTCAAGCGCAAGCTGGGGTACGCCACCTCTTGGGGCATCGAAGGCCGGATCATCGACCCCGACGAGTGCGGGAAGCACTACCCGCTGCTGACCACCGGGGCGCTGGCGAACGGCAACGAGGTCCTCGGCGGCCTTCACGTCCCGACGGACGGCCTGGCCTCCGCCGCCCGCGCCGTCCAGCTGCTGATCAGCCGCACCCGCCAAGCCGGCGTGACCTACCTCGGCTCCACCACCGTGACAGGCATCCAACAGGCCTCGGGCAGGGTCACCGGCGTCGAAACGGCCGACGGCGTGATCCCGGCGGACATTGTGGTGTCCTGCGCCGGGTTCTGGGGCCGCGAGCTCGGCAAGATGGTTGGCTTGAAGGTGCCGCTGCTGCCGCTGGCGCACCAGTACGTGAAGACCACGCCACTTCCGGAGCTGAAGGGCCGGAACGAACTTCCCAACGGCGCCCGACTGCCCATCCTGCGCTTCCAGGACAAGGACCTCTACTACCGCGAGCACGGCGACCGGATAGGCATCGGCAGCTACGCGCACCGTCCGATGCCGGTGGACATGGCACGGCTTCCCCGCGTTGGCGCGGAGGAGATGTCGGATCACCGCATGCCCTCGCGCCTGGACTTCACGATGGAAGACTTCCTGCCCGCCTGGGAAGACAGCCAGGACCTCCTTCCGGCCCTGCACGGGGCCCGGATCGAGGACGGGTTCAACGGCATCTTCTCTTTCACTCCCGACGGCGGCCCGCTGATGGGCGAGTCCCCCGACGTCGACGGCTTCTTCGTTGCCGAGGCAGTCTGGGTCACCCACTCAGCCGGCGTCGCCAGGGCCATGGCGGAGCTGCTCACCGAGGGCCAGTCCCGCACCGACCTGCACGGCTGCGAGCTCACGCGCTTCGAGAAGGTCCAGACCAGCGACCAGTATGTCAGCGAAACGTCCCAGCAGAACTTCGTGGAAATCTACGACGTCCTGCACCCGCTGCAGCCCAAGGAATCCCCGCGGGACCTGCGCGTCAGCCCGTTCAACATCCGGCAGAAGGAGCTCGGGGCGTTCTTCCTGGAGTCCGCTGGCTGGGAGCGCCCGCATTGGTTCGAGGCCAACCGCGGCCTGCTCGACGAACTGCCGGTGCAATGGCAGGCACCCGAGCGGGACGAGTGGTCCGCGATGTTCCACTCCCCCATCTCGGCGGCCGAAGCCTGGAAGACGCGTACCGCCGTCGGGCTTTATGACATGACGCCGCTGAAGCGGCTGGCGGTCACGGGGCCCGGGGCGCTGCCACTGCTGCAGCGGCTGAGCACCGGCAACATCGCAAAGAAGCCGGGAGCCGTGACGTACTGCCTCCTGCTGGCGGACGACGGCGGCATCCGCAGCGACGTGACGGTCGCCCGGCTCGCCGAGGAGCAGTTCCAGCTCGGCGTGAACAGCAACGTGGACTTCGACTACCTCCGTGTCGAGGCCAGGAAGCACTCGGCCGCGGATCCAGCCCGGTGGGTGCACGTTTCCGACATCACCGGCAGCACCTGCTGCATCGGGCTCTGGGGGCCGCTGGCACGTGAAGTGATCGGCAAGCTCAGCACGGACGACCTCAGCAACGAGGGCCTGAAGTACTTCCGCACCAAGAACATCTCGGTGGGCGGCATCCCCGTCACCGCCATGCGGCTCTCCTATGTAGGCGAGCTTGGCTGGGAGCTATACACCACCGCCGAGTACGGGCTGAAGCTGTGGGACCTCCTCTTCGATGCAGGAAAGGAGCACGGCATCATCGCGGCCGGGCGTGGAGCTTTCAACAGCATGCGGCTCGAGAAGGGCTACCGGTTGTGGGGCACGGACATGACCTCCCAGCACCACCCCTACGAGGCCGGCCTGGGATTCTCGATCGCCAAGGACAAGGAAGGCTTCGTGGGCTGCGACGCCCTGGCCGCCTTCAGGGAACTGCCGGCCACCAGGGCGCTGCGGTGCCTGACCATGGACGACGGCACATCCGTGGTCCTGGGCAAGGAACCGGTGTACTTCAACGGCGAGGCCGCCGGCTATGTCACCAGCGCCGCCTACGGCTACTCGGTCCGCAAGCCCCTCGCCTATGCCTGGCTGCCTGCCTCGGTGACCGAGGGCGACGCCGTAGAGGTGGAGTACTTCGGCGGGCGCATCGCGGCGACCG
>NZ_KI914916.1:27058-39287 GCF_000520575.1 Arthrobacter sp. I3 | reverse complement strand
GGCTGGCGGGCCGTTCGCGCGAACAGACAATGGAGTCCGCCCTCCTGCCGCCAGCTGGCATTTAACGGCAGTCCCGGCGTCGGACACTGCCGTCACCTGCAACCTGGAGCAAAGACCCGCAACAGAATGGCCCCGCCTCCCGGGCTGGATTCCAACCAGGAGGCGGGGCCGCTCCGTCGTAGTGGCTAGCTCGCCGTGGCCGCCCCAAGCGCGGCAGCCGGCTCGAGGCGCTCCACAGGGTGCGGCACGAAGCGGACGAACATCGCCTTGAAGCCCGGGGTGTTGGATTCCCGTGCCACGTTCTCCTTGTGGACCAGGGCGTTGGCCTCGGGGAAATACGCCGCAGCGCAGCCCTTGGCCGTCGGGTAGGCCACCAGGCGGAACTTGTCCGCCTGCCGGTCGTGACCCCGGAACGTGCTCACCACGTCCACCAGGTCCCGGTCCCGGAAACCAAGCTCTGCCAAGTCCTCCGGATGCACCAGGATTACCCTGCGTCCGTCCGAGATCCCGCGGTACCTGTCATCCACGCCGTAGAACGTGGTGTTGTACTGGTCGTGGCTGCGGATGGTCTGGAGGACCAGGTGGCCCTGGGGCGGGGTCAGGTACTCCAGCGGGCTGACGGTGAACCGTCCGCGGCCGATGTCTGTCTTGAAGGACCGGGTGTCCCGCGGCGGGTTGGGCAGTACGAAGCCGTTCTTGGTCCGGATCCGGGCGTTGAAGTCCTGGAAGCCCGGGATGACGCGGGAGATGTGGTCCCGGAGCACGTCGTAGTCCCCGGCCATGGCCTTCCAGTTGACCGGATGGTCCTCGCCGAACGTGGCGTCAGCCATCCGGGCGATGATCACCGGCTCCGCGAGCAGGTGCCCGGAGACCGGCTTCAGCCGGCCCTGCGTGGAGTGGACCACGGACATGGAGTCCTCCACGGAGAGGAACTGGGCGCCGCCCGGGTGCTTGTCGTCCCTGTCTGTCCGGCCCAGGGTGGGAAGGATGAGCGAGGTGCGCCCGTGCACGATGTGGGAGCGGTTGGGTTTGGTGGAGATGTGGACGGTCAGTCCGATCCGCTGCATCCCGGCTTCGAGGGTTTCGGTGTCGGAGCAGGCGAGGGAGAAGTTGCCGCCCATGGACACAAACACATCCACCTCGTTCCGCTCAAAGGCCTCCATGGCCTCCACGGCGTCGTAGCCGTGGCCGCGCGGAGACGTGATCCCGAATTCCTTGTCCAGGGCTTCGAGCAGCCATTCCTTGGGCTTCTCCCAGATGCCCATGGTCCGGTCACCCTGGACGTTGGAGTGCCCGCGGACCGGGCAGGCGCCGGCGCCGGGCTTGCCGAAGTTGCCCTGCAGGAGCAGGACGTTGACCATTTCCTTGATGGTGTCCACGGAGTGCGGCTGCTGCGTGACGCCGAGGGCCCAGCAGAAGATGGTGGCCTTGGACCGGATGAGCAGTCCGGCCACGTCCTCGATCTGGGCCCGGGCCAGGCCGGTGGCTGTCTCGGTCTCTTCCCAGTCCAGCTCCCGGCGGGCGTCGCGGTAGGCGTCGAAGCCGTCCGTCTGCGCCTCGACGAAAGTCCGGTCGACGACGGTGCCGGGTGCCCGATCTTCCTCCTCCAAGAGCAGGTGGCCCAAGGCCTGGAACAAAGCCAGGTCCCCGCCCACCTTGATCTGCAGGTATTCGTTGGCCAAAGGTGTGCCGTTGCCGAGCACGCCGGAGAGGGTCTGCGGGTCCTTGAAGTTGAACAGCCCGGCCTCGGGCAGCGGGTTCACCGCCACCACCTTGCCGCCGTTGTCCTTGCATTCCTTGAGCGCTGAGAGCATCCGGGGATGGTTGGTCCCGGGGTTCTGCCCCACGACGAAGATGAGTTCCGCGTCGTGGATATCGTCCAGGGACACGGTGCCCTTGCCGATCCCGATGGTCGGATTCAGCGCCGAGCCCGAGGACTCGTGGCACATGTTTGAGCAGTCCGGCAGGTTGTTGGTGCCCAGGGCCCGGGCGAACAGCTGGTACATGAACGCGGTCTCGTTGGCCGTGCGCCCGGAGGTGTAAAAGACGCAGCGGTCAGGGGTTGAAGCGCGGATGTGCTCCCCGATCAGACCGAACGCTTCGGCCCAGGAGATCGGCGAATAATGCGTGTCTTCTTCACGGATGACCACGGGCTCACTGAGCCGGCCCTGGTTGCCCAGCCAGTATTCCGTCTTCCCAGCCAGTTCGGCGATGGAATGCCGGGCCCAGAACTCCGCCCCGACCGTGCGCAGGGTGTTCTCCTCCGCCACCGCCTTGGCGCCGTTCTCGCAGAACTCGGCCGTTTTGCGCTTCTTATCCGATTCCGGCCACGCGCAGCCCGGGCAGTCGAACCCGCCGCGCTGGTTCAGCCGCAGCAGCGAGTGGGCCGTCCGGGATACTCCGGCCTGGGCCACGGCGCGCTCCAGCGCCACCATCACTGCCTTGACACCGGCTGCTTGCTTCTTCGGTGTGTGGACTTCCAGCTCGTCCTCGTTGATGTCCGCGACGGGAGCCGGCTGCCTGCCTAATTTCACAGCTTCACCTTGGCCAGCGTCTCCCGCTCCGCCCCGATTGTGGTGCTGTCGCCATGCCCGGTGCGGACCACGGTTTCGGGAGGGAGCGTCAGCAGCCGTTCCCGGATCGAGGAGAGGATGGTCGGGTAGTCGCTGTAGGACCTGCCGGTCGCCCCTGGGCCCCCGTTGAACAGAGTGTCGCCGGTGAACACCGTTCCCTCCCCCGCCAGCAGGAAGCAGGTGGATCCGGGTGAGTGGCCGGGGGTGTGGATGGCCCTCAGTGTCGCGCCTCCCACGCGGAAGACCTCGCCATCGGCAAGATCACGGTCCGGCTTGACGTCGGGATAAACCCTTTCCCAGAGCATCAGGTCATCGGGGTGCAGGTGGATGGGGGCATTCACCGCCGCTGCGACCTCGCGGGCCGCGCCGATGTGGTCGTTGTGCGCATGGGTGAGCAGGATGGCAAGGACCTTCCGGCCGCGGACCTGGTCGATGATTGCTGCTGCGTCGTGCGGGGAGTCGATGATCACGCATTCTTCGCGGTCGCCGACGATCCAGACGTTGTTGTCCACGTCCCAGGTGCCGCCGTCGAGCGAAAACGTCCCCGACGTCACCAGGCTATCGATGGTGACGCTCATGCGGGCTCCGCCACGGCCGCGAGATCGGCGGACGGCCGGATTTCAACCACGGAGCGCAGGACCTTGCCCTCGTGCATCTTGCCGAAGGCCTCTTCCACCTGGTCGATGGTGATGCGTTCGGTGACGAAGGCGTCCAGGTCCAGATTGCCGAGCTTGTAGTGCTGGACCAGCATCGGGAAGTCGCGGGACGGCAGGCAGTCTCCGTACCAGGAGGACTTCAGCGACCCGCCGCGGCCAAAGACATCCAGCAGCGGCAACTCGAGCAACATGTCCGGCGTCGGCACACCCACCAGCACCACGCGGCCGGCGAGGTCCCGGGCGTAGAACGCCTGCTTGTACGTTTCGGGGCGTCCCACCGCCTCGATCACGACGTCGGCACCGTTGCCGCCGGTCAGCGCCCGGATGGCTTCTATCGGGTCTTCCCTGCTGGAGTCCACGCCGTGGGTGGCGCCGAGGGACTTGGCCATTTCCACTTTGTTGGCGTCGATATCTACCGCGATGATCGTCGTCGCGCCGGCCAGCTTCGCGCCGGCGATCGCGGCGATGCCCACGCCGCCGCAGCCGATGACGGCGACGGATTCGCCGCGCTTGACCTCACCGGTATTGATGGCGGCGCCGATGCCGGCCATCACACCGCAGCCGAGCAGCCCGACAGCTGCGGGATCGGCGTCCTCGTCAACCTTGGTGCACTGCCCGGCCGCGACGAGCGTCTTCTCGGCGAAGGCCCCGATGCCGAGCGCGGGTGAGAGCTCCGTGCCGTCCTCAAGCGTCATCTTCTGCGTTGCATTGTGGGTGTTGAAGCAGTACTGCGGCTGGCCCTTGGCACAGGCACGGCACTCGCCACACACCGCGCGCCAGTTCAGGATCACGCGGTCCCCGGGAGCCACCTCGGTGACATCCGGGCCGACGGCGCTGACCACGCCGGTGGCCTCATGGCCCAGCAGGATGGGGAAATCATCGGTGATTCCGCCCTGCTTATAGTGGAGGTCCGTGTGGCAGACGCCGCAGGTCAGAATGTCCACAAGCGCCTCACCGGGTCCGGGATCCGGCACGAGGATGTTCTCGACCGAAACAGGGGCATTCTTTTCCTTGGCGATGACCGCCTTTACTTTGTGAACCATAGTTCCTGTGTTCCTTTCCTGAGTCCGCGAGGGACTCTTTTGCGGGACTCTTGGCGACGGACACGCGATGCCAATCTGGCCCAGCCGTTGCGGCCCGAAATCGTCTGCCCGTGCCCCCAAGCTCTTGTCCTGTGCTTGGACGGTGAGGGCACGTCCCCCACCTGCCATCGAATTGCGTATTACACAACACGATTCACATAGCGCGTACTTTGAAAATATGGCAGTCATCACACCGGGGTGTCAATAGATTCCCGCTGTGCGACCTTCGCGTACCTGCCGTGAAAGCTCTGCGGCGCGCAGAACTCCACGCAGATCCCTTTTGTACGCGCCAGCAACCTGGGCAAAAGGTGTCGGCTACATCGCTGCCCGCGTGCCAGAATCCTCACATGAGCAAGGAACGCAATGAACTGAAGAGCATCGGATACGAAATCTTCATCGGTATCCTTTCGATCCTGTCGATCGTCAATCTCGTACTCTTGTATGCCGCGCAGGACGAGTCGCTCGACACCGTACTGAAGGCGATGAACGCCCTGTTCAGCATTATCTTCGTCGCCGACTTCCTCTACCGGATCTTCACCGCACCATCGGCGGGCGCCTATTTCTTCAAGCACTTCGGCTGGGCCGACCTGTTGGCCAGTGTGCCTTTGGCGCAGTTCAAGATCCTGCGCGTCTTCCGGCTTGCCCGGGTGTACCGCCTGCTTCGCGATGTCGGCATCCAGACGGTCGGCCGCGCGCTGATCAAGGATCGGGCCGGCAGCTCCCTGTACATACTGCTGCTCATGGGCATTTTCGTGCTGGAATTCGGAAGCCTCACGATGCTCGGCGTCGAGCAGTACGCCCCAGGGGCCAACATCACAACCGCCTCGGACTCCCTCTGGTACACGATCGTCACGATCTCGACCGTCGGATACGGTGACCAATATCCGGTCACGGATGCGGGCCGCATGATCGGGACAGGCATCATCGTCGTCGGTGTCGGCATCTTCGGCACATTCACCGGCTATCTGGCCAACTTCTTCCTGGCTCCCAAGAAGGCTTCCGCACCGCCCGTCGATGCGGCTGACACGAGTGCCGCAACGGTCGAGGGGCTCCGCCAGCGCCTCGAAGAGTCCGAAGCCAAGCTGACCGAGATCAGAAAGCTGCTTGCCGGGCCAACCGGGTGAACGTTCGCGCCAGACCCGACGCCACGTGTGCCAGCGCCTCGTGACCCGGCGCTCTCTGACCCGGCGCCTCCATTGAAGGGGCGCTCATGGCGACGGGGGCGTGAACTGGCTGGCGGTAAACTCCGCTCCCTGGGGGTCCCGGATCAGTGCCGTGCGCGTCCACTCTGTCTCGCTTTGGCTAAGGACTTGGGCGCCGAGTCGCTTCGCATCAACCACCGTCCGGTCCCGGTCGGCAACGGTGAACGAGACGTGCCAGTGCGGCCGTTCGTCGGGGCCCGTTGGCGCGATCCAGGCGATCGCATCCTCGAAGCCAGGTGGAGGGGCCAGCACTGACTGCCTCGCCCTGATGCCCGGATCGATTGTCGCCTCAAGGTGATCACCGTAACCGGGCCTGCGGATCATCATCGCGAAGCCGAGGTCGTCGACTTGCCAGCCAAACACGTCCTCATAGAACTTGATGGCCGCGCCGGGGTTAGGCGTGTGGAGATCGCTGAAATTCCAGGACCCCGGCTGATTGGCCACCTGTGCCCCCAAGCGTCGCCTGGCTTGCCAGATGCGGATCCCGACGCCCCCCGGATCGGTCAACGCCGCACTGCGGCCGCCTTCTCCAGCGTCTGCGGCTGCCGACCGCACCGTAGCGCCGGCAGCGACCAGACGCTGCACTGCGGTATCCGCGTCCTCGACGGATATGTAGGTATTCCATGCCGCGGCACCCCGGGTGTCCGCCATCCCGGCGACGTCCTGGCCATCGAGCTTGGCAATCAAGTATCGGCCCGGCGCGCCCGCAGGCACAGCGTCCTCGAACGTCCAGCCAAAGAGGCCGGTATAGAACCCGGCGGCCGCCTCGACGTCGGGCTGCTCGGTGTCGATCCAACACGGGACGCCCTGAGGGTAGGTTCGCTGGGTCATGTCTCGCTCCCGTCCATGGACATAGCCTAGCGAGCAGGGGCCCGGTCCGGGCGCTCAACTTCTCTATTAAGTAGTCTTACTATGATTCTTTGACGGGTCTTTCGGACCCCGGTCTGGAAAGATCCGTTATGGGCCGAGCCGTTGCCTGGTCAGGCACATGCGGCCGCCCTCAACCAAAGGTGGGGTAGCAATGGTGCCAGGCTCAGAATCCGAAAAGAAACGCGGCGTCCTTTTCGACGTCGACGGGACCTTGATTGACTCCAGCTATTTCCACGCCCTTGCCTGGTGGCAGGCATTCCGACGGGAGGGGCTGGATATCCAGATCTCCGCCATCCACCGCTGCGTTGGCATGGGCGGCGACAAGCTGATCGAACACCTGGTTCCCGGGTGCACAAAGGACATGCAGGACGGCTTCAAATCAGCGCACGGCGCCGTGTTCTCCACCTACTGGCCTTCCCTGCGGCCCTTCGACTCTGCCCGGGACCTCCTTGCCGCATGCTCCGGCGCAGGGCTGGCCGTGGGCTTGGCATCATCGGCACAGGAGCGCGACCTGGACGTCGCCCGGCGCCTCCTCGACGCCGGCACGTCTATCGATGCGTGGACCAGTTCCAACGACGCCGCCGAGAGCAAGCCCGCTCCCGACATTCTGCTGGCGTGCCTGGACAAGCTTGAACTCAGCCCGGCGGACGTCGTGTTTGTTGGCGACGCCGTCTGGGACGTGCTGGCCGCCGCGGCAATCGGAGTTCCCGCCATTGCCCTGACCTGTGGCGGAATCAGCGAAGCCGAGCTGCGGGAGGCCGGTGCCGCAGAGGTCTACGACAATCCGCGGCACCTGTTGGAAAACCTTGAAAGCAGCGCGATTGGAAAGCTGAGCGCCTGATTACGGCACGCCTGGCCTCAAGGCGCCCGGAGCCTCCCGGCGCGGACTGCCCACCCAGGGCCCAAGTCAGCCAGCGGCGAATTGAACACAGCGTGGTCCGCTGAGTTGTGACGTGGCGGCCCGGCTCAGGGATTACTTCGTCGTTTGGCTGCGGCGAGTTCGCGTTCCAAGTGCCGGTTGGCCGCCTCCAGCTCGAGGACGACCCGGATCCCGGCAAGGTTGAGCCCGTCCTGAAGGAGCGCGCTGATCCTGCGAAGCGCTACCAAATCCTGTTCGCTGTACAGGCGGGTACCGCCGTCGGTCCGGCCCGGCTGCAACAGCCCCTTGCGTTCGTAGAGACGCAAATTCTGCTGTCCCATCCCCACGAGTTCGGCCGCCACAGAGATGGCATAGACGCCCGCGGCCCCGCCGGCTTCCGGCCCCATAGGATCCTCCTAAGACCTGTGAATTAACCTCTTGCACCAGTGTGGCACCGGTGTTATAAAAAATCTATCGCAGCCAGAATAGATAATCTGGCTGGGCAACGTCATACACGATCTGTAGGGAGTGAGATAGCCATGCTGATGCGCACCGACCCGTTTCGCGAGCTCGACCGGCTCACCCAGCAGGTCCTCGGCACGGCGGCCAGGCCCGCCGCGATGCTCATGGACGCTTGGCAAGACGGAGAGGACTTTGTCGTCGCCTTCGATCTGCCCGGGGTGGACGTCGACTCGGTGGACATCGACGTCGAACGCAACGTCCTGACGGTCCGCGCCGAACGGAAGAATCTGACAGACGACACCACGGAACTGATTGCGTCCGAGCGTCCCCGCGGCGTTTTCAGCCGCCAGATCATCCTCGGCGATGCCCTGGACACCGAGGCGGTGAAGGCCAGCTACGACGCGGGCGTGCTGTTGCTACGGATCCCCATCGCCGAAAAGGCAAAACCCCGCCGGATCCAGATCGAGACCAGTAGTGACCAGGCCCAGGAGATCAGCGCCTGACTGCCTCCACACTGACGCCGTCAGGAAAGCAGTCAGCCATGCAGGGAATTGAGCGACGGCGCCCAGCCCAGGCGGGGGCGTCGCGCACCGGGCAGAATTCTCACCACATCCCAGGCCGGATCCGGAACAACGAAGTCAGCCAAGCTGAAGCCGAGGGGCCGGCCACGAGCAACTGCAGGAAAGGAACTGACATGACCACCACCCACTTTGACAGGTTCCTTAGCGAAGCTCTCGCCACTGGCCGCGAGTCCGACACCGGATTGGGGAAGGACGAGCTCTACGGCCTCTACACGAGTTGGTGCCTGATAAACCAGGACCGGCCACAGCCCGCCCGGTCCCTCTGGGCGGCACTGAAGGAACACCGGATCAATCCTGCGGACAACCGCCTGACTATGACCGGACCGGCCGCTACGGATTACATCCTGGCGAGCGCGCCCAACCTGGCCTGATCCGGCACACCTCCCGGCGGGCGCAGGCCTCGCACCCACTCCAACTTGCGGCAGCAGGTCACAAGTGCGCCCGCCGGTGTGTTCGCGTCGTCCCCGGAATCATTACTTCTTGAAGGCGTCCTTGACCTTTTCGCCGGCCTGCTTCAGGTCAGCTTTGACTTGGTCCCCTTTGCCTTCGGCTTCCAGCGCCGGGTCGTTGGTAGCTTTGCCGGCCGCTTCTTTGCTCTTGCCACCGAGATTCTCGGCGGCGTTCTGGATCTTGTCTCCCGCTCCCATGATGGTCCTCCGATGGTTGCGCCGCGGGCCGGTCGCCAGCGGCGATACTAAAAGTTTAAGCACCCAGGGTTTGCAGCGCGAGATGCCGGGCATCGCGTGGGCGGATCACAGCCCAGGTGCTGCCGGCTCTTTGGGTGCTCACGGTTCCGGAATGCTCACGGCTTCGCGGCAGGCGCGAGTCTGGTCCGGCAAGTGTCCAGCAGCAATGTCTCCAGGGCCTGAATTTGGGCCGCCGCGCGGTTACCTAGCTGTTCCATGCGTTCCGGGTCGATGCGCTTGTCTTCACGTGACAGCACCCGGAGTGTCTTCCAGAGCAGCAGTTTTCCGGTCACGGCTGAGATCAGCGACTCAAGCTCAAGTTGGCCTTTGGCTCCCTCGATGGAATGCAGCGGGTTGAGCGGATCGAGGGCGGCAACCTGCGCCCCGGCCCAGGCGAGGGGCTTCTTGTAGGCAGGCATGCTCGAATGAAGTTGTTCGCAGATTTCCTCCAGCGCCCGTTTGTCTTCACTCACCTCGGCTGCCAGCCTGCCGACTTCGCCGGCACGGGACGTGTCCCGCCAGGACTTGGCGGCCTGCTCGAAGAGACGCTCCCCCGCGCTGGCGGCGGTCAGATGGCTGTGCAAGTATGCGGCCAGGGAATGGCTGGCAGCTGTATCTTCGGAATCGGCGCTCTTCTTCATCGCGATTTCCCCTCTGTGATCGGACTGATGGTCGTCTGCGGACCGGCTGTGTCCCCGGCATGGTCGGGGGATGTGCTGCGGGGTGTGGCATCGAAGCTGCGGATCCGGTCCACCACCGCAGTGGTGGACTGTTCAGGAACGTAGTCCAGGATCGCCACCCGGCCGCCATAGCGCTCCACGACGGAGGTTTCTGCCAGCATTTCGGGGCTGTAGTCGCCGCCCTTTGCGTAGATCTCCGGACGGATCCTCTTGAGCAGGGGAATGGGCGTGGGAGTGTCGAAAACTGTGACATAGTCCACGCAGCTAAGGGCGGCAATCACAGCGGCACGGTCTGTGATGGTGTTAATGGGCCGTCCGGGCCCCTTCAACCGGCTGACGGATTCGTCGCTGTTCAGAGCCACCACCAGGACATCGCCCAACTGTTTGGCTTGATTGAGGTAACGGGTGTGGCCGCGGTGCAGGACGTCGAAGCACCCGTTGGTGAGAACCACGCGGCGTCCCTCCTCACGGTGCCGGCGCACTTGCCGGGCGAGCTCGTCGGCGTCGAGGGCGGCGCCGGTGAACCCCTCAAGGTGACGGCTGAGATCCTCAGTACTGCACACCGAAGTTCCCGGACGGTGCACCGCAACGTCGGCGGCGGCCTGGGCAAGATCAACGCTGGTGGTCAGCGGCAGTGACGCCGCCCGGGCAACCGTTAGCGCGGCAACGAAAGTGTCGCCTGCGCCGGATGCTTGCGCCTCTTGGACGGGACGTGCCCAGGTCCGGTGGACTTCCCCGGATTTGGGCAACAGAACCGTCCCTTCGCGGTCCAGCGTCACAACCACCGCCTGCGCGCCGGCCGCTTCCAGCAGCTCGTTGCGGTGATCGACGACGGCGGCCGCCCGCTCGGGTCCGGCGGTGAGCTTAACGCCGAGCATGGCGGCAGCTTCCAGGGCGTTCGGGGTGGCCAGGTCCGGTTTCAGTCCGGCCCAGGCGCGTGGCTGATGTGCGTCCACGACCAGCAGAAGATTCGAGCGTCCCGGCAGCACGTCAAACAGGGCGCTCCGTACCGCTCCGCTAAGCGCCCCGGCTCCGTAGTCACACAGGA
Source organism: Arthrobacter sp. I3 (assembly GCF_000520575.1). Lineage (NCBI taxonomy): Bacteria > Bacillati > Actinomycetota > Actinomycetes > Micrococcales > Micrococcaceae > Arthrobacter > Arthrobacter sp. I3. The sequence continues at coordinate 28,588 of NZ_KI914916.1, read as the reverse complement.
CCACTGCGTCCTGGTCTTGCAGCAATTGAGGGATACATTGTGCCAGTCGGCTCAAGGCCTCCGCCGGGGTCTCACCTGCGACTTCGTCGAGCCGGAGCAGAATTTGGCCGCCGCTGCTGATCCGGATTTTGGTGGTTGTGGTCAGACCGGCCACCTGGTCCACGTAGGTGGCGTCCACGCCACTGTCCCCTAATTGGCGGAGCAGCTCGGCCGAGGCATCATCGCGCCCCGTTAGCCCTGCCAGTCGTACCTTGGCCCCGAGGGCGGTCAGGTTCATGGCGGTGTTGGCGGCGCCGCCCGGAGAGAATTTCCGCTGGCCGACTTCCACGACCGGGGCCGGCGCCTCACGACAGAGCCGGTCAATGGATCCCGACCACCAGCCGTCGAGCATCACATCGCCGATGACGGTGATGGAAGGCTCAGCCGCCGCCAGCCGTCGGGGCAGCCAGCCGGTCAGGCCGCGCTGGTCCGAGAGGCCGCCCCGGCGCTCGTCGCCATCCTGCGGGCGCGGGCGGGTCACGGCTTCACCCCGCAGAGTCTGATCTGCACGATCGCTGGCATGTTGTTCCTTTCCGGCGGCCCTGTGGTTCGAATGCAAACTGCCCCGTCACGGTCCGGGCGGGAGATCACTCCTACGTAGACCCATACCCTCGTGCCGGGGCATCTACACCCTGCAGCCACGGACAGTTTCACGTTCCCGAACATCCAGTGCCGGTCCGCGGAAACCGGACCATTGCTTGCGGGGCGAAATGTAGCCAAAGGTTGCGTCCGGGATTTATGGTGGCCCCACACATGTGCACCGGACGGACAGGACACGACGGGTGGCGGACCTCAGGGCGGAATTCGGCGGAGCTGACATAGCAGGCTGGGGCGTCGGGCCGGTGCTGGAAAAATTTCCGAAGGTCTCGCGGATCGCGGTCCTGCGGGGCGGCGGGCTGGGTGATCTGCTGTTTGCCCTGCCGGCAGTGTCGGCGCTCGTCGCGGCGTACCCCGGGGCAAGTGTCACGATGCTGGGGACCCCCGTCCACACTGAACTGCTGGGGGGCACCCTGGGGCCGGTCAGTGACGTCCGGGTGCTGCCCATAGTGGAAGGCTTGAGGCCCGGCAGGGAAGACCCCGCAGCGATCGACGCCTTCCTGGCCTCCATGCGGGACGAGGAGTTCGATCTCGCGGTTCAGCTTCATGGCGGCGGCCGCTACTCCAATCCGTTCCTCCTGCGCTTGGGGGCCCGCCACACCGTGGGAACGCGGACGGCCGACGCTGCGCCATTGGAGCGTAGCGTCCCCTACGCCTATTACCAGCACGAGCCGCTTCGGGGGCTGGAGGTGGCGGGACTGGCCGGCGCTCCCCCGGTTGACCTGGAAGCCAGGCTGCGGCCACAGGACCGGCACCTGTCCAAGGTCAAGGAATTCCTTGATCGCCTCCGCGACAGCCCGGCAACCCCTGTTGTGGCTGTCCATCCCGGCGCTATGGATCCCCGCCGTCGCTGGCCAGTGGAGAGGTTCGGCGAGGTGGCGGCGGCCTGCGCCG
>NZ_KI914916.1:1427-26958 GCF_000520575.1 Arthrobacter sp. I3 | reverse complement strand
CGATGGCTGCCGTGTGGTGGTAATGGGCACCGCGGACGAACGGCAACTCGCTGACGGGGTCGCGACGGCGGCCGGCTCAGACCGGGTCATATCGCTGGCCGGCACACTCAGCCTGGGCGCCTTGGCGGCGTTGTTGGACAGCTGTGCTGTATTGCTGGGCAATGACAGCGGCCCCCGTCATCTGGCCCAGGCCCTGGGGACGCCGACGGTGGGCTTGTACTGGGTTGGCAACCTGATCAACGCAGGGCCGCTGGGCCGAAGCCTGCACCGCATCCATCTGTCATGGGTGACGCGGTGCCCGCAATGCGGCGCCGACCTCACCCAGGTGGGATGGACGGCGCCGCGCTGCGAGCACGATAACTCCCTCCTGGCGGGAATCAGTCCGGCGGATGTTTACGCGGACGTGCGGTTGTTCACGGCCAGGACTCCTCTTGCGCATGGCAGATGAGCAACTCGCGGACTTCACAACCCGGAGGCTGGGAAAGTGCAAACATCACGGCCTGCGCCACCCTGGCCGGATCGTTCAGGCGCGAACCGTCCTGGGGCTTGTACTTCTCGGCCCGGTCGTCGAAGAACCGGGTATTCATCCCGCCCGGGATCAGCGTGGTCACGCCGATCTCTGCACCCGTCTCCGCGGCAAGCGCCTGGCTGAATCCGATGACGCCGAACTTGGACGCGCAGTATGCCGAAGCTTCCGGCAGCGCCCGCAACCCCAACGTCGAGGCCACCGTGACAACCCGGCCGCGGGAGGCTTTCAGGTACGGCAGGGCCGCCCGCACCACCGAGACTGTACCGAGGAGATTGACGAAGATGACCTGTTCCCAGTCGTCTGCCGGGACGTCCTCGAGCTTTCCGCACCGGTCAATTCCTGCCGCTGTCACCACCGCGTCCAATCCTCCCAGGGCCTCCGCGGCCTGCGCAATGGCGGCCGTCACCGCTGCCCGGTCAGCAACATCGACTTCGAGGGCCTTCGCCGCGGACACGTTCCGGGCATCGCGGTCGAGGACGAACGGCGTCCCGCCGGCCTCGAGCACGGCGTTGACGACGGCGGCACCAAGTCCTGATCCCCCTCCGCTCACCACGACCCTGCCGGGCGTGGATGGGGCAGGTGGGCTAAACCTTTTCATGGTGTTCCTTTCATTGGCGGCCAATACCTGGCCGGTTTGGATTTACGGGAATTGGATTCAGATGATCTGACCATTTGCCGCTGGGTCAGCCCACGCGAGCGAGCGCTGCGGCGAGCAGGGTCGTGGAGCGGGCGGGGTGGTAGGGAACGCTAAGGCAACGGCCTCCCCAGCTCTCCACCAAGGCCGACTCGGGCAGTTGTTCTGCGTCGTAGTCACCGCCCTTCACCCAGATGTCCGGGCGCAGCCGTTCAAGGCACCGTTCCGGGGTGTCCTCATCGAACACCACTACGGCGTCGACGCTTTCGAGGGAAAGCAGCAGCTCGGATCTGTCCTGTTCGCCCATGATGGGACGGCTTGCCCCCTTGATGCGGCGGGCCGAGGCATCTGAGTTCAGGCAGACGACGAGGCAGTCGCCCAGGGCTCTGGCTGCTGCGAGGGTGCGGGCGTGTCCGGCGTGCAGGAGATCGAAGCACCCGCCGGTCGCAACCACGGTTCCACCGTTTTGCCGCACCCTGCGGATCCAGTCCAGCGCGTCAGTTTCCTGTACCGGGAAGGGAAGTGGCGGAGGCGCCGACGGCAGGGCGGCAACGCCGCCTGTAGCCAGGAATGAAGAGGCCTCGCGGACCGCTCGGCGGCAGGAATCTTCGAGCCCCCCTCCGGCCATAAGGTGGACCGCCAGGCTGGCCGCGAGCTTGTCGCCCGCACCGCAAGCATCAGCCACAGCGGTCCGCGGCGCCGGGAGCTGAACAGGCGCGGGTGACGACTCCCGTACGAGGGTCGCTCCCTGTCCGCCCTGTGTGACGAGGACGGCCCTGCTGCGCCAATGCCGCAACAGCTTGCCCGCGAGTTCACCGGTCCCCGCCATCGAGTCCGTCCCTGCCTCCGGGAACGGAGCCGCCGACTCCCTGGCGCTCAGGGCGGCCGCGATGTTGGAGGCCTCGGAGTGGTTTGGTGTCACGACGGCGACCCCTGGAACAGGATCGGCTCCGGCCGGGTGCGGGTCCCAGATGACGGGGATGTCCCGGGTGAGGCGTTCGAGTGCAGTGCGCAGGGCACGGTTCGACGTCAGGCCGCGGCCGTAGTCCGCCACGACCACGGCCCCGGCTCCCTCCAGTGCCTGGAGCATGTCTGGCGTCACTTCCGGCAGGGGCCGGCACTGGCAACCTTCGTCAAACCGGGCCACCGGGTGCCCTCCTGCCCGAAGGCGGGTCTTGACCGGGGTCGGGGATCCTGACGGGCCGGCGACCACGGTGATGCCGCTCAGCTGTTCCAGGAGCCGATGGCCTGGTTCGTCCCGGCCGAGTGCGGTCACGAGGCACACCTGGTGGCCGTCGTTCCTCAGCATCCGGGCCACGAGCCCGGCACCCCCGGCTCTCGCTCTGACGGCCGCGACGTCCACGACGGGCACCGGCCCGTCCGGGCAGAGCCGGGTCGCCGAACCGTCAAGGTCAACGTCGAGCAGCACGTCACCCACCACCGCGATCATCATCGCCGCCCCCGTTGCTGCTGGTCGTGTCGGTCCAGTCGATGGATCTCTGCGTCGAACGCCCGGCACATTGCGTGCAAGGCGATCAGATGGCACTCCTGGACGTTGGCTGCGGGCCCATCGATAGCAACCGCTTCATCGCAACTGAGCGACAGGGGATTCGGCCCCCGGCCGGTCATAGCCCATGTCGTGACGCCCACCCGGGCGGCAGCCTCGGCCGCGCGGAGGAGGTTGGGGCTTTTTCCGCTTGTGGACAGCAGCATCAGGATGTCCCGGGGGCGGCCGTGCGCCCGCACTTGCCTGGCGTACAGCTCCTCGAAGCCGTAATCATTGGCGATGGCTGTCACCGCGGAGGTCTCGGCGTGCAGCGAAATGGCGGAGAACGGCGCCCTTTCGGCGTCGAAACGCCCCACAAGCTCGGCCGTGAGATGCTGAGCCTCCGCCGCGGAACCGCCGTTCCCGGCGGCAAGCAGGCGGTTTCCGCCCAGCAGCCGCCGGGCAAGTTCCTCGCCCCAGGCAGCCAGTGTCGGGGACTGGCTCAGCAACGATTCCAGGGACGGCACCACACATCCCAGGTGCGCCTGGACAGCTGCGACCGAGTCAGGACGAGTCTTGGTGTCCGCGCTTTCGCCACCATGAACCGCTGACGACACCAGGCCGGCCCACGGGACCGATCGGGATGTGATTTGTGCCTGCGTAAGCGGCGGCTCGATAGTCACAGCACTGCTCCTTCCGCGGCGTGCAATTGGCCGGCGGCGCCCAGCCGCCGGGCCGTAGCGTTTCCGGTGAGGGTCTGCAAATAGGCCTTCTCAGTCTCGGCCGCCACCCGGTCCCAGCTGTAGCGGGCCCGTGCGCGCTGCTGGCCTGCGCGGCCCAGCTCCTCCCGCAGCCCCTCATCGGACAGCAGCCGGGCGAGCGCAGCAGCGGTGGCCCCGGGGTCCAAAGGCGGAACGTGCAGGCCAGTGCCGCCGTCCACTACGGTGTCCCTGAGGCCGCCCACGGCCGAGGCGACCACCGGGACGCCGCAAGCCATGGCTTCGAGGGGCACGATGCCGAACGGTTCGTACCACGGCGTACACGCGACGGCGTCTGCGCTGCGGAAGATCTCCGGCATGGCCTCCCGGGGCACTTGTCCACGGAAGATGACGTGCTCCCGGACACCGAGTTCCGCAGCGATGGCCAGCAGGCGGCGGGCTTCGGCGTCTGACTCGGTTGCTGTGGCATCGCCTCCGCCGCCAACGATCAGGAGTTCGACGTCGGAAAATCCGGCGTCCATCAGCAGCGGCAGTGCCCGGATGACCACGTCGACGCCCTTTCGAGGCACAAGACGTCCGACAGACAGGATTCGGTGGGTCCTGTTGCGTTTGTCGGCGGGTCCGGAACCGGTAAAGAGATCCAGATCGACCCCGCATGGGGCTATCGAGATCTTCTCCGGAGGAATCCCCATCGCCTTGAGCTCGAAGGCTTCGTCGGAGCACGTGGCGATGATCCGGTCCGCACCTTGGCCGACAGACGGCTCCAGCCATTCCCTCTCAACGGGGCTGGTGTCCGCTCGGCCCTGATGGCGGCGTTTGACTGTGCCGAGGGCGTGGAAGGTCTGGAGCACAGGGAGGGGGGCGCTGCCGCCCGGCTTGCGCCGCGCCGCGTCAAGTGCCGCCACGCCGGACATCCAGAAGTGCCCGTGCACCAGATCAGGGGGCCGTTGCTCCCAATCGCGTGCCAATCCGTTCGCCAGTTCCCCCATGAAGGGAAGGAGTTCGTCCTTGGGTACCGGCATCGATGGGCCGGCCTGGACGTGGACCACTTCCAGCCGCGGGGAGATCCGGACCCTGCCCGGCAGGTCCGCTGAGTCCCGCCTGGTGTACACCGTGACGTCGTGGCCGCGCCTCGCCAGGGCGGCCGACAGGGCCGCCACGTGGACATTCTGCCCACCTGCATCAACTCCGCCGAGGGCGGCCAGGGGGCTGGCGTGCTCGGAAACCATTGAAATTTTCACTGGTTCTTCCCTTCTTGAGTTGGACTAAGGAGCCGGCCGGTGCGGAAGCGCGGGTCGGTCACATCCCCCAGCAGGACATCCCAGGCGGCCAGGAAGGCCTGGAGGCCATACCGGTCCAGGGCCACCTCGCGGGCAATGTCACCACGCCGTCTTGCTTCCTGCGGGTCCTCGATGAGCACCCTCGCGGTGCGCACGAGTTCGTCGACGTCGGTGGAGATCGCTCCCGCTTCCGGCGGCAGTGCGCGTATCGCCTCTGTGGTCGCCAGCGCTACTGCGGGCATGCCGAGGTGCATGGCCTCGAGAAGTGCCAGGCCAAGCGAGGTCCAGCGGAAGGGGTGGAGGTAGACGCGGCAACGGGACATTTCCCGGTGCAGCTCGGGCGTGGGCAGATCTCCGCAGATCGTGAGCCTTTGGGGCGGCAACGCGACGGCGGCCCGCAACCCGTTGGCGCCCATGCCAAATATCCGCAACGGCGCCGCCGCAGCAAACCGGTCCAGGAGGTCCGAGCCGGTCACCCGCCACCGCCGGACGGGCTCGTTGATGACGGCTGCCAGCTCCGGAATCTCCCCGGTGTAGGTATGCCCGGGATCAGGGATGCCGTGCTCAATCACGAGCGTGGGCGCGTCACCGTTATCCCAGAACAGTTCATTGAAATGCGTGACGTGAACTATGGGGATGAACTGCTGGTCTGCCAGCGGATGCACCGAATTCGGCACGTTCCCCTTGGGGGTGTTGTGCTCTACATAGGCTGCCGGCAGGTCTTTCCCGGGCCGTCGGCCCAAGACCCGGGTCACCTCGCCCAGTTCCTCCGGCCGTTGCAGCACTACAGCATCCACACTGTCGGCATCAAGGTCGTCGAGCCGGACCTCGCGGACAGAGTTCGGCCAGGGCCGGCCTGCCCGGCCCATACCCCATGGCCCCCGTTCGGGCAGGACCGGCAGGAGATACTCATGGGCACCGCGGACGAACGCGTCCGTCCAGGATCCATGTACGTGCCAGAGCAGGATTCTCATGGGTGACCCGCCGATCAGTCGTTCCACTGCATCCACGAGCTGTTCGGGAGCCACAGTCGACAGGCAAGGATGGCCCGGGACCGGGCACTCGGTGGCACGGCTGAGTTTGCAAGGTGCGTTCTGGTCGCCGAGGATCTCCAGGGGCGCGCCGTAGGGGGCCCATCGGATCGCGGGCACCACGGGCGAGAACAGGCATGCCACCGGCGTACCCAGAGCGGCGGCGAGGTGAGCAGGCCCTGTGTTTCCGGTAACCAGGGCTTCGGCTCCGGCAAGCACACCGGCTAGGGCCTTCAGGTCCGTGCGGCCGCCCAGGTCCAAGGCGGATGGGCCGGCGACTGTTGCCGTGAGGCCCGTTTCTCCGGGCCCTCCTGTCACCACTACCCGGTGTCCTGCCCCTTCGAGCAGTTCTACGGCCGCGGCGTGATGCAACGGGGGCCACGCCCGTGCGGGGGCGGACGCCCCGGGGTGGACCACGACATAGGGCTCCTCCCCCACCAGATCCCGGACATCGGGATAATCCTGCACCCGGAGCTTCCCGGAATCTCCGCGGGGCAAGGTAAAGCCGGCTGCCTGGGCGATGCCGAGCGCACGTTCGGCTTCAGGCTGGTCTTCGGGAAAATCCTCACCGGGCCTGAGCCGAACGTCCATCAGAGTGCCGGCATAATCCACTGAAGCTCCCGTGATCCGTCCGACTCCGGCAAGCCGCAGCAACAAGGCCAGCGGCAATGGAGACTGATGGAAGGAAGTCAAAATGACGGCCTCGGTGACCCTGGAGTCCCTCACGAACGATGTCAGGGCTTCCAGATGGGGCCCAGCTACTCGTGGAGCAGGCTTCACGATCCACGGGCAACTCCAGCTGTAGACCTCGGACACGCCAGGCAGGAGGGACGCAGCTGGTTCTCCTTGGGGGCCACATAACAGGATGACTTCGTTCGGCGCCCCGCCATCCGGATGCCGTCCGTGCGCGACTGCGCGGATCGCTGGCCCCGCCAGCAGGACATCGCCGACCCCGTCCAGCCGAGCCACCAGGACGCGGCTCACGAGGCGGCCCGTCCGGATGGTGCCTTCATCAAAAGGCACAACGCGGAACGAAGATCCGCAGCGACCTCTGGAGCAGCGTCAACTTCCGCCGGTCGTGTCAGGGGCGTGGGGACCATGACGCCGCGGGCACCCGCCGCGCGGGCCGCCTCAACGTCAGCTCCAATGTCGCCAATGTACGCGGCCTCGGCGGTAGTGATTCCCAACCGCCGGCACGCCCCGCAAATCATGAAGGGTGCCGGCTTCCGGCAGTTGCAGCCGTCCTCGGGCCGGTGCGGACACAGTTCCCAGACATCGAATCGTCCCAGGAGCTGCTCAACCCGAAGATTGACCGCTGCAACCTGCTCCGTGGTCAGGATCCCGCGGCCTATCCCCGATTGGTTGCTCACGACGCCTACGGCAATTCCCATGGACCGAAGGGTTTGCAGCACGTCCCTGGCGTGAGGCATCGGTTCCACCAACTTGGGATCGCCATTGTATGGCACGTCACGGATCAGGGTGCCGTCCCGATCGAACAGTACGGCCCTCAGCGGTGGTCGGGCAAAAGGTCCCATAAGTGCCTTGTTCCCCGATATCAGTCCAGCTAAACGCCCGGCGGGTCCATCTCCGGACTAAAATCCGAAATCAGGCGAACTCGGAAGGGCGGCCACGATGGGCGGATTTCGAGAAGATGGAAGGCCGGTACTGCTGGTCCTACGGGCGCTGCAGCTCGGCGATCTGCTGGTTGCCGTCCCGGCTCTGCACGCCCTGAGCCGCGCGTACCCCAACCACCGCCGGCTGTACGCGGCACCGAGCTGGCTCGGCGAGGCGGTAGAGCTGGTCGGGGGTTTTGAACTGTTGACGGCGGAAGGGCTAAATGAGCCACTGGCACTGAAACCCGGGAGCGTGGACGTTGCGGTAAACCTCCACGGCCGCGGCCCGGAGAGCCAATCCCGGATTGAAGCGCTCCTGGCCACCCGGGTGATCGCCCACGAAGCGGGCGCCGGTGCTGGTTCCGGGCCGGCTTGGGTGGAGGGCATCCACCAGCGCGAACGCTGGACGCGGCTACTGCAATGGCATGGAATCGACGCCGACGCCGAGGATCTGCGCCTGCCCGCCCCGGCCGTCCCGACGCCGCAGCCGGGGGCCACAGTGGTCCATGTGGGCGCTGCCTACGGCAGCCGGTTGTGGCCTGCCGGACGGTTCGCCGAGGTTGCTGGACTCCTGCGGGACGCCGGGCACAGCGTGCTCTTCACAGGCAGCGCTGCGGAGCGGGGCCGCGCCTCGGAAGTTGCCAGCGGGGCAGGGTTCCGGGCCAATGCCGTCCTTGCCGGCCGCCAACCGCTAGGGGAATTCGCGGCTTTGATTGCCGGCGCCCGCCTGGTCATCTCGGCTGACACGGGCGCGGCCCACCTCGCGTCGGCCTACGGGCGGCCCTCCGTTGTGCTCTTCGGGCCAGCCACGCCGGCGGAATGGGGTCCCCCGCCGGGGCCGCACATCGCCTTGACCAAAGCCGAACTACGCCGCGGCGACCCCTTTGCCGGGGACCCGGATCCTGCGCTCTTGGGTGTCTCTGTTCACGATGTGCTCGAAGCGGTCCGTGGGCTGGGGTTGCTCTGAGATTCCGTTTCGGTGAGCCGCCGCTGCAGTTGCACGAGCACCCGTGAGAGCCGGCGCGAGATTTGCATCTGCGACACTCCAAATCTCCTGCCCAACTCCGTTTGGCTCTCCCCGCAAAAATAGCGCCGGTACAACAGCGCCCTCTCCGGGGCGGAGAGCTCGGCGATGACCCGGGTCAGGCACATCACCTCCTCAAGCCGCTCAAATCCCGGCTCCTGCACCGCCGGCTCTTCCGCGGCCGGCGGTGCGTCGTCGCGGCCGTCGGAACTATCGAGCGAATCGGGGCGCATGCTGGAAACAGCTGCCGCTGCCTCCAGGACGGACTCAACCGTTACATCAAGTTCCCGCGCCAGCTCCGCAGGAGTGGGGGTGCGGCCGAGGGTCTGCGCCAGGGCCGGCTCAGTGCGCAGGAGTTCGGCACGGAGGAGCTGTATGCGGCGCGGGGGGCGCACGACCCAGCAACGGTCGCGCAGGTAGCGTTTCAATTCCCCAGTGATGGTTGGGGCGGCAAATCCCGGGAAGGTGGTGCCTCTGGATTCGTCGAACGCTCTAGCTGCCTTGACGAGTCCCAGATAGGCCACCTGGATCAGGTCTTCCCGCTCGTGGCCCCGGCCGGCGAAGCGTGCCGCCAGTGACTCAGCGAGATCCAAGTAATCAAGGACAAGCCGGTTCTCGAAAGCCTGGCGGATCTGCCCGTGCGGGGCCGGAATTTTCCTGGAGTCAGCCATGTCAGTGGTCCCTTTGAACATGGATTCTGGTCTAGCCCGTGGCAGGACTTAGAAGCAGGAAAACATAAGTCTACTTATAATTCAATGCCCCTTCGTTCTCGAGTCCCTTCTCGGAGCCTCCGAGGCGCGAAACACCTCCGTGCGATGCCAGGACGGGACTCTTAGGAAAACTCTGGACTACTGCTAAGCATGCTGATAAATCTGGTGCTCGGGCGGATGTTTCAATAACGGGACCCGCACTTCAATGGCCGCGTGGTCTCGCCAACAGCCGGGGCGGCCGGCTGTGCCGGGTCCGGCAACTGCAGGGGTACCGCTCCTAACGTGCGGGGCAGCTGAACAGGAGGATGAGAGTGGTTGACCGGATTGCCGAGATTTGGGGTACACGAACCCCCTATCCGAAGGACGGCCTGTGGCCGGTGCGGGTGGACCAGGCTCTGGATGCGACCGTCACCGAGGGCGACGTGGACCGGTGGGTTCAATCAGCGTGCGTGCTGTGCAGCAACGGCTGCGCGTGCGACATCGCCGTAAAAGGCGGCGCCATGGTCGGGATCCGCGGCCGCGCAGGGGATCTGGTCAACCATGGCCGGCTTGGGCCCAAGGGCCTCTTCGCAAGCTGGCAGGGGATGTCCGGGAAAGACCGGCTCACGCGGCCTTTGATCCGCGAGAACGGCCGGCTCAGCGAATGCGACTGGGATACCGCGATGGACCGGATCACCCAGCGAAGCCGGCAGCTGCTGGAGGAACGGGGACCCCTCAGCCATGGTTTCTACACCAGCGGCCAGCTGTTCCTCGAGGAATACTATGCCCTTGCCGTCCTCGGCAAGGCCGGGATTGGCACTCCCCACATGGACGGCAATACCCGCCTTTGCACGGCGACGGCGGCTGCAGCGTTGAAGGAGTCTTTCGGGGCGGATGGCCAGCCCGGAACCTATGCGGACATCGACAGCTGCGACGCGATCTTCCTTTACGGGCACAACATGGCCGAAACGCAGACCGTGCTGTGGTCGCGTGTGCTTGACCGCATTGCGGGACCGGACCGGCCCAGGCTCGTCTGCGTCGACCCGCGCGACACCGAGGTTGCCAGGTACGCGGACGTTCATCTGGCTGTCCGGCCCGGTACCAATCTCGCCCTGATGAACGCACTGGTCCGTGAAGTCCTGGCCAACGGCTGGGCCGACCAGGAGTACGTGCAGGCGCATACTCTCGGCCTGGACGAACTCAGGGCCGCGGTCGAGCCATGGACGGCTGAAGCGGCCGCAGCGGTCTGCGATGTGGACGCCGCCGGCATCAGGGAAGCGGCGAGGATCTTCGGCACCTCATCGCGGGTGCTCTCCACTGTCCTTCAGGGTTTCTACCAGTCCGCCCAGGCCACCGCGGCGTCGTGCCAGGTCAACAACCTCCACCTGCTGCGGGGGCTGCTGGGGCGGCCAGGGTGCGGGATTCTGCAGATGAACGGCCAGCCAACGGCCCAGAACAACCGCGAATGCGGGGCAGACGGCGATCTCCCCGGCTTCCGGAACTGGGAAAACCCGAACCACATCGCGGAACTCGCGGCGCTGTGGGACGTGGACCCCCTGACCATCCCGCACTGGGCTCCCCCGACCCATGCGATGCAGATCTTCCGCTACGCCGAACAGGGCTCGATCGAATTCCTCTGGATTTCGGCAACCAACCCAGCCGTGTCCATGCCCGAACTCCCTAGAATCCGGAACATCCTGGCCAACCCCGGGCTGTTCCTCGTGGTCCAGGATCTGTACCTGACAGAGACGGCGCAGCTCGCCGACGTCGTGCTTCCCGCCGCCGGGTGGGGCGAAAAGACCGGTACCTTCACGAACGCCAACCGGACCGTCCATCTCTCGGACAAGGCCGTGGAGCCCCCCGGAGAGGCACGCAGCGACCTGGACATTTTCCTCGATTACGCCCGCCGCATGGGCTTCACCACGTTACGCGGGGAACCCCTGTTGCCGTGGGCGGGCCCTGAGGAGGCCTTTGAGGCGTGGAAGGAATGTTCACGCGGCCGGCCCTGCGACTATTCCGGCATCACCTATGCCAGGCTCCGCGGCGGCAGCGGCATCCCGTGGCCGTGCAACACCGGGAATCCGGAGGGCAGGGAACGGCTCTACGAGGATGGCGTCTTCCCCACCGACCCTGACTACTGCGAAAGCTACGGCCACGATCTCCTCACCGGCGCCACCGCCGGGCCGGAAGCATTCCGAGCCCAGGCGCCGGGCGGGCGCGCCATTCTGAAAGCGGCGGACTACCGTCCCCCGCATGAGGAGCCCGACGGCCGCTACCCGTTCCGGTATACGACCGGCCGGACCGCCTACCACTTCCACACGAGGACCAAAACCGGAAGATCCCGGGTACTGACAAGCGCGGCCCCAACCGCGTGGGTGGAAATCAGCCCGGACGACGCCGGCCGGCTGGGAATCCGGGAAGGCGACCTCGTCAAGGTGACGTCGCGGCGGGGCCGGATCGAGGTCCCTGCCCGCGTCAGCGACATCCGAAACGGCACCGTCTTCGCACCGTTTCACTACGGTTATTGGGACCAGGACGGTGCCCCCGGAGAACACCCGACGGCTGCCAATGAACTCACGATCACGGAGTGGGATCCCGTGTCCAAACAGCCCGTCTTCAAGAATGCCGCCGTGAGTGTCGAGAAGATCAGCGACGCCACCGGCCCAGCCCCGGCACCCACCACGACGGCATCGCGCCCGGCTGCTGCCGCTGGGCCACGATCCATACGGCCGACCGCTGGAGGCAAAGACGCCGAAGCCACAGAACGGGTCGGCGGCTCTCCGCCCCGCTTTCCCGATGCGGTCCGGCGCGGCCCGCAGGGAGGAACGCCATGAACCTGAAAATCTATCTGGGCATGCTCCGTAAGGCCGAACAGACCCTCGCGGAGTCTTTCCGCCAAGTGGCAGCCGGCCACGCCGCCGAGCCCGACGTGCACTTCCTGTGCCATACGCTGGCAACGCAGTGTGAGGAGCACAGCCGGCTGCTGCTCCCCGTCGTTCAGCGCTACGGCGAGGACCGCTCAGATAACGAGCCCGAACGGATCCATGCCGAAGGGCTGTCCGTAACGCGGCAGGGTCCGGTGGGCCTGCTGCGCGACCTCCAGGACCTCTATCTCCTGGCGAGCCTCGTCGATGTCACCTGGGCCATGGTCAAACAGGCCGGCTCGGCGCTCCGCGACCGGGAACTCCTTGACGTCGTGTCCCGCTGCGACGGCGAAACAGCCGTCCAGCTGCGCTGGTTGCAGACCCGGATGAAGCAGGCAGCCCCGCAGGCGCTCGTTGTGGCGCGCTAGAGCCTGGCATCCAACGCCTGAACGGCCGCTCAGGCAGCACGGTCTGGGATTCTCAGTCCGTGCTGCCCGGCGGGTGTCCTGCCTGTCTTGCCTGGACGCCGCGGCTGTCAGTTCGACCCGGCGCCGACGCCTGCCTCGACGGCCGGGCCGGCTGTGGAGCCGGCAAGGCGCAGCCAGGTGTCCACCACGGTGTCGGGGTTCAAGGAGACCGAATCGATGCCTTCCTCGACCAGCCACTCGGCGAAGTCCGCGTGGTCGCTCGGACCCTGGCCGCAGATGCCGACATATTTGCCGCGCGCCTTGCAGGCCGCGATGGCCATGCTCAGGAGCTTCTTGACGGCCGGATCGCGTTCATCGAAGCCGCCGGAGACAATCGCGGAGTCCCGGTCCAGGCCCAGGGCCAGCTGGGTCATGTCGTTGGAGCCGATGGAGAACCCGTCGAAGTAGTCCAGGAACTCGTCGGCGAGCAGCGCGTTGGATGGGATCTCGCACATCATGATCACCTCGAGGCCGTTCTCGCCGCGGGTGAGGCCGTTCTCCCCCAGCAGTTCGATAACGCCGCGGGCCTCATCAAGGGTCCGCACGAACGGGATCATCAGCTTGACGTTGGTCAGGCCCATCTCGTTGCGGACAAAGGACAGGGCCTCACACTCGAGGTCGAAGCAGTCCCGGAAGGACGGCTCCAAGTACCGTGAGGCGCCGCGGAAGCCGATCATCGGGTTCTCTTCGTGCGGCTCGTAGGCGGGTCCGCCGATCAGGTTGGCGTACTCGTTGGACTTGAAGTCGGACATGCGCACAATCACGGGTTCCGGCGCGAAGGCGGCCGCGATGGTGGACACGCCTTCGGCCAGGCGCTTGATGTAGTAGTCGCGCGGGCTCTCGTACGCGGCGATGCGCCCACGGATTTCCGCGGCGACGTCCGCCGGCTGCTCGTCGAGGTTCAGCAGCGCCTTGGGGTGGATGCCGATCTGGCGGTTGATGATGAATTCGAGCCGGGCCAAGCCCACTCCGTGGTTGGGCAGCTGCGCGAACGTGAAAGCCTGCTCCGGGGTGCCGACATTCATCATGACCTTGACGGGAGCCTCGGGCAGCTGGGTGATCTCGGTTTCCTCGACGCTGAAGTCCAGGAGACCCTCGTAGATGACACCGGTCTCGCCGTCGGCACAGGAGACGGTCACCTCTAGGCCGTCGGAGAGTACGTCGGTGGCCGCGCCGGTGCCGACGACGGCGGGAATCCCCAGTTCCCGGGCAATGATGGCCGCGTGGCACGTACGCCCTCCGCGGTTGGTCACAATGGCGGAGGCGCGCTTCATGATCGGTTCCCAGTCAGGATCGGTCATGTCGGCGACGAGGACATCGCCGGTCTTGAAGGCGGCCATCTGGTCGATCGCGGTGAGGATGCGGACGCTGCCGGCGCCGATGCGCTGGCCGATGGCGCGGCCTTCGACCAGCACCCGGCCGGTCCCGTTGAGCCGGAACCGGCTCAGGCTGCCGGAGGCTCGGCGGGACTGCACGGTCTCGGGGCGCGCCTGCAGGATGTACAGGCCGCCGTCGATCCCGTCCTTGCCCCATTCGATGTCCATGGGGCGGCGGTAGTGGTTCTCGATGGCGACGGCGTGCCGGGCGAGCTGCTCGACGTCGTCGTCAGTGAGGCTGAAGCGGTTCCGCAGGGACGCCTCAACCGGCGCGAAGTCGATGGTGCGGCCGATTTCGCGGCTGCTCGTGTAGGTCATCTGCAGGGCCTTCTCGCCCAGTCCGCGCTTGAGGATGGCGGGCCGGCCGGCCTGCAGCGCGGGCTTGTAGACGTAGAACTCGTCGGGGTTGACGGCGCCCTGGACGACGGCCTCGCCGAGGCCGTAGGAGGACGTGACGAACACGGCGTCCTGGAACCCGGACTCGGTGTCCATGGTGAACATGACGCCGGAGGCGCCGACGTCGGAGCGCACCATGCGCTGGATGCCGGCCGAGAGCGCCACCTCGGCGTGCTCGAACTTGTGGTGCACCCGGTAGGCGATCGCCCGGTCGTTGTAGAGGGACGCGAACACGTCCTTGATGGCGAGCAGGATGTTCTCGATGCCGCGGACGTTCAGGAAGGTTTCCTGCTGCCCGGCGAAGGAGGCATCGGGGAGGTCTTCCGCCGTGGCGCTGGAACGGACGGCCCAGGACAGGTCCTCAGAGCCGCCGTGCTTGTCCACCAGCTGCTGGTAGGAGTTCCGGATCTGCGCTTCGAAGTCAGGCAGGAAGGGCGTCTCGCGCATGAGGGCCCGGATCTCCTGCCCGGCGGCTGCCAGGGCGGTGACGTCGTCGGTGTCCAGGCCGACCAGCCGGTCGGCGATCTTCTGGTCAAGGCCCGAATCCGCCAGGAAGTTGCGGTAGGCATCCGCGGTGGTGGCGAAGCCGTCGGGAACCTGGACGCCGGCGGAGGTCAGGTTCTGCACCATCTCACCGAGGGAGGCGTTCTTTCCGCCCACCCGGTCCAGGTCCTTGAGTCCGAGTTCTGAGAACCACAGGATGTCTGTCGTCATAGTTACTGCTCCTTTGCAGATGATGGCATGCAAGTGCGCCGCCCCGCTTGCGGCGATGGCCGGTTGATGGGCGCAAGTCCTGTCCACAGTGACAGGTCTCCAGCGCACTTTCCACATGACGTGCGCCACACTAAGTTTGTGAAACTTTTCCCTAATGCTTGAGGTTCATCCGCTGCAGGATGGTTGCCGCCATTTCCTCGACGGACACCGTGGCCGAATTCAGGTACGGAATCCTATGGGAGACGTACAGCTGCTCGGCGCTGCGCAGCTCGAAGCCGCACTGCCGCAGCGACGCGTAGGGTGAGCCCCGGCGCCGTTCGGTGCGGATCTGGCTCAGGCGCAGGGGGTTGGAGGAGAGCCCGAAACACTTCTCAACGAAGGGCCTCAGCGGCTTGGGGAGTCCTTCCCGTTCAAAGTCTTCGTCCACCAGCGGGAAGTTGGCGGCGAAGATGCCGTGCTGCAGGGCCAAGTACATGGTGGTGGGCGTTTTTCCGCAGCGGGACGGCGCCACCAGGATGACTTGGGCCTTTTCGAGCGCCCGCAGGCTTTGGCCGTCGTCGTGTTCCATGGCGTATTCGACGGCGGCCATCCGGGATTGATACCGCTCCGCATTGCCCAGGCCATGGGCCCTGCCGGGTTCGCCGCTGGCCGGGGAACCGAGGGCCTGCTCCAGCTGTCCGACATGTGTCCCGATGAGATCCACGATGATTCCCTGGCACGTACCCAGGACCTGGCGGATATCGCTGCTTACCGCGGTGGAAAAAACGATAGGTTGCAGGCCCGTGGCGGCCAGTTTATCGATAGTGCCGACCACCGTCCTGGCCTGTTCGACCGTGGTGATGAAGGGGACCGTAATGCGGTCAAAGTGGTTCGCGGGGAACTGCGTCAGCAAGGTGTTGCCGAGCGTTTCCGCGGTGATGCCGGTGCTGTCCGAAAGGAAGTAGACAGGCCGAAGATCGTCTTTGGTCATGAACGCATTCTCCCCCACGCCAGGACCGGTCCGGTATCGGGCAGCCGGCGGGTCCCCTACCCGGCCTCCGGTCCCGGACGTAGACTGCTCGCTTACAACGCCACCAGCTATCCGGGAGATCGACATGAACTATGCAGGGACCGGGAACGAGAAGGCCGTCGCGGCAAGTGACCTTAACCGGACACATGTCGGACTGACCGTGAGCTTCCAGCCGGACGAATTTACCGTGGTCTTCGGCCGGATTGGCGCCATTGCGCGCAAGGAGGGTGGTGTGACCATCGCGCTGGCAGGGGTGGACGGTACAGCTGGCCTGGCGTCCCACTACAGCGTGCCTCCCGCCCAACAGGTCTACATCCAGCCGGACATGCTCACCAATACGGAGACGACCATCAAGGATTTGTTTGGCAAGGTTCAGGAGAATCTGCGGAGCCACAAGGGAGATCAGCGGCCGGACACCCTCTAGGGACACTTCCCCGCGCTCTGGGGCTGGAAGTTTCATCCACTTCCCGAGTACCCCCGCGTGGAAATGATGCACTGACGCAAACTTGCAGTTGTGCATTTATTGCAGTCATGTAATTATTTCAATATGAGCGAAACATCTTCTCCCGGCCTGAGGGAGCGCAGGAAGGTTGAAACCTGGACCGCAATCCACGAAGTCGCTGCTTCCCTGGCGCTCCAGGGGGACGCCGGACAGGCCACAGTTGAAGCGATCGCGGACGGCGCCGGGGTCTCGCCCCGGACGTTCTTCAATTACTTCCGCACCAAAGAGGACGCGGTCCTTGGTATTCGCGAGCCTTTCCTGGATACGGAACTATCAGGCCGGCTGTCCACCGATGACGATCTCCTGGGGCAGGTGTCGCGGCTGCTCGTGACGGTGGCCCGAACGGCGATCGGAGACACTGACTCCGCACGGCTGCGCGAACTCACGGCCCGGTATCCAAATCTGCACAAACGCATGATGGAGTACATGACCCAAGCCGAGGCCCTGGTCCGTGAGTCAGTGGCCGGGCTGCTGGCCAACGATCCTTCATGGTCCGCCGGGGCCGAAGGCTTTGGCCCCGAGGAGACCGCGCGGATGCTGGTGATGCTCGCAGGTGTCCCGGCCCGTTTTAGCGCCACAAACCCTGATGCCGACGTGGCCCAAGGCCTCCCCGAAGACCTCGGCCCTGCGCTGGCCCTTTTTCATCATCTGCAAAGGAAACTTTCATGACCACGCAAGCAGTCCCCGCCGCAGGGCAACACGGAGAGAAACAGCACGTCATGCTGCTGTTCGTCGGCCTGATGCTCTCGATGCTCCTCGCCGCACTGAATCAGACAGTTCTGAGCACCGCGCTGCCAACCATCGTCGGTGAACTCCACGGCGTCAACGACATGCTCTGGGTCATCACGGCCTTCATCCTCGCCTCCACCATCACCATGCCCATCTATGGCAAGCTCGGCGACCTGATGGGCCGCAAGGCCCTGTTGATCGCCGCCATCGTTCTGTTCATGATCGGTTCCGTCGTCGGTGGCCTGGCCAACCACATGGGCGTACTGATCACCGCCCGGGTTATCCAGGGCCTTGGCGGCGGCGGGCTCATGATTCTCTCCCAAGCCGTCATCGCCGACGTCGTCCCCCCGCGGGAACGCGGCAAGTACATGGGCATGATGGGCGGTGTCTTCGCCATTGCCTCCGTCGCCGGTCCGCTGCTGGGCGGCTGGTTCACCGAAGGTCCCGGCTGGCGCTGGGTGTTCTGGATCAACATCCCTCTGGGCCTGCTTGCCCTTGCCGGTGCCGTGTTCTTCCTGAAACTGCCCAAGCACAGCGGCAGGCCGCGCCTGGACCTCGGCGGCATGGTGCTCGTCGCGATCGCAACGACCTGCCTGGTCCTCTTCGCCACCTGGGGTGGCAGCAAATACGAATGGACCGACCCGATCATCCTGGGTCTGATCGCCGGCGCCGTGCTCAGTGCCCTCGCCTTCGTCCTTGTCGAACGCCGCACGGCCGAGCCCATCATTCCACTGCACCTCTTCAAGGACCGCAACTTCAACCTCTCCACGGTCGCGGGCCTGTTCATCGGCGTGGCCATGTTCGGCGCCATCGGCTATCTGCCGACCTATCTCCAGATGGCCTTCAGCGTCGATGCCACCGAATCCGGGCTGCTCATGATCCCGATGATGGGCGCTCTCCTGGTGGCCTCGGTTGTTTCCGGCCAACTGGTCAGCCGGACCGGCCGCTATAAATGGATGCCGATCGCGGGCGGCGTCCTGGTCGCAATCGCGCTGGTAATGCTCTCCACCCTCAACCCCGACTCGCCGCTCTGGGAAATCTGCGCCTACCTGGCCGTCATGGGCATGGGGCTCGGCCTGAGCATGCAGATCATGGTCCTGATCGTCCAGAACTCCTTCCCGCTGCGCGAAGTCGGCACAGCAACGGCGTCGAACAACTTCTTCCGCCAGATAGGCGCCACCCTGGGCTCCGCCGTGGTCGGCAGCCTGTTCGCCAGCCGGCTGGCCCAGCTCCTCACCGAACGGCTCCCTGCCGCGGCACAGGGCGGCGGGGCACCGGGCGGGTCAAACTCGCTGACCCCGGCCGTCGTCGGCAAGCTGCCGGCGCCGATCAAGGAGGTCATCATTTCCTCCTACAACGACGCGCTGACGCCCATCTTCATCTGGATGGTCCCACTGGCCCTGGCCGCGGCACTGCTGATGTGCTTCGTCAAGGAAAAGCCGCTGGCCACCGCCGTCGAACACGATGTGCTGTCCGAATCCATTGCGGAAGGAAACATCCTCATCACGGCCGACGACGCCGACGCCACCGACAACGCAGCCCCCGTCCAGGTCTCGGCCTCGGCCTCGGCCTCGGGGCGGTAGCTCCCGGAGCCGGAAACGGCGTGGCGGGTTTGTGCAGTACGCACACCGCCACGCCGTTCCCTGCTGGCCCTGCGCGCCCGGTTCCCGGGGGTCAGACTTCTTTAAGGCTGATTTTCAGTGCATCCAGGAGACGGTCCGCATGCTCGCTCCGGAATGCAAGCGGCGGGCGGATTTTCAGAACGCTGTCATCCCGGCCGATGCGGCTGATCAACACGTGGTTCCGTTTCATGGCCTCGACGAGTTGTTTGGTTCGGCCTGCCGAGGGCGTTTGCCGGGCCTCGTCGTCGAAGACTTCAAAGCCGAAGAAAAGGCCGGTTCCCTTGATGGGTCCAATGAACGGATACTCTGCGCGGAGCTTCTCCAGGGATTCCTTGATCGATGCCCCAAGAATTGTGGCCTTTTGGGGAAGCTGCTCGTCTTGGAGGATGGATAGCACGGTGCTTCCAACCACCGCCGAAACGGGGGTCCCGGCGAAGGTGTTGAAGTAGTTGTTGTGCGGACCGAAGTGGTCCAGCATTTCACTGCTGGTGACCACTCCCCCGATGGGATGACCGTTGCCCATGGGCTTGCCCAGCGTCACGAAGTCAGGGGCAGCACCGATCCGCTGATGGCCCCAGAAGTGCGTTCCCGTACGCCCGAAGCCGGACTGCACCTCGTCAGCGACCACCAGTCCGCCCGCAGCGTGGACCCGGTCGATGACGCCGGTTATGTAACCGGCTGGAAGGGTGTTCAGGCCCTCCGTGGAGAAGAGGGAGTCGAAGAGGAAGCCGGCAAGGCCATAACCGGCACGGTCGAGGGATTCGATTGCGGCATCCACTTCAGCAAAGGATGCGGCAAGGAGGTCAGCCTCGCTCAGCGTGGTGCGGTCCATGTCCGGAATGCGGATGGGCCGGACCTCGGCAGCCAGGGCCTCGCCCGTGCGGAGTCCCGTGGTCAGACCGGCCAAATACGAAGTGTGACCGTGGTAGCTGAAGTCCGAGACCAGAACGCCCGAGGCACCTGTGGCCTGCCGCACCATTCTAAAAGCGAGGTCGTTAGCCTCTGAGCCGCTGTTCGTGAACAAAACCCTGTTCAGTTCGGGCGGAAAGGTGCCCAGGAGTTGCTCGGCGTAGTCCACGACGTGGTTGTTCAGATAGCGTGTGTGGATGTTCAGCCTGCCCGCTTGATCGGCCATGGCGGCTATGATCCGCGGGTGGCAATGGCCTACCTGGGGCACGTTGTTGTAGGCGTCAAGATACTGTTCGCCGCGGGCGTCCGTGAGCCAGACGTCGTGTGCCGCCACAAACTCCAGCGGCTCATCGTAAAAGAGCGGCGAGTAAGGTCCAAGCGTTTGATAGCGGCGTTCGAGCAGGGTCGCGGTCATTTCAGATCTCTCCTTGGGGTGTCGATGAATTGTCTTGGTATAGCCACCCGGTCGAACCGCTACCGGTAAATCTTTTTGCCGCTTCGACCACCCACGGGGCCAGCCGGGATTCAGCAAAATCGCTGGCCGGATCGCCCGGACGGTCCGCGGCCCAACCCAGGTAGCTCATGCCCCGGGCAATCAAGAATGCGTCCAATGCCCCGCCCACGGCGGGTTCCAGCTCACGGACGCTTTCGTAGCCGCGGAGGAACGCCTCCGCGAGGATCGCGAAGTTCGGGTGCGGGGTGGCGAAGAAGAGGGCCGTGGCGATGTCAAAGCCGAACCACCCTTCGCCGAAATCGTCAAAGTCGATGATGACAAGTCCGTTGCCGGTGGCAAGGACGTTTTCAAAGGTCATGTCCGCGTGAATGGCCCCGAACACGCTGCGGTCCCTCCCCAGCGCTTCGATGACCAGCGAGGCAGCCTCCGCGGCCTGTGCCAAGGACAGTCGGTCCTCCGGTGTGAGGGACCGCAGCCGGGTTCCATCACCCCAGAGGGCGCCGGGGCCGAAAAGCCCGTCAAGATCCCAGGCAGGTCTCCGGAGGGATTCCGGCGGGGTGGTGGATTCAGCGTGAAGATGATGGCGGCCCATCACGGCACCGAGTTGATGCATGTCGTCCTGGTCCAAAGGTCCCGCCCCCGTAAAGACCTGGAACGAGTCTGCGATCGGGAAGGCATCGGGGAACCAGCGCTGGACGGAGACCAACCGTTGATCGCCGTCCACCGGGACGGCGTAACCGCCGAGGAGGCTTTCAACGGGCTCTGGTACGAGCAGACCGGCTTCCTGAAGGCCACGTAGATGGTGCGACTCGCACTCGATCTCGGCGGCCGCCCGGTAACCGGGCCGGTGAATCCGCACGGCGCAGTCATGCCCGTCGGATTCGACCCGGAAGACCTGATTCTCCCGCTCCTTGATGAACGTAATTCGGGCTGAGGTGTCGATTCCAAACAGCGGGAGGGCCTCACGGACTAGGGCCACGCTGGGGGCAAGGGAAACTGTCATAAAACTAGACTAGTGATCTATTTTTCAGACTACAAGTCTTTTTTCAAGAAAGACAGTAGTGTGAGATGAAGCCGCTAACGGCGGGGCACAAAGGCGGAGGAGGGCACATGTCAGTGGAGAGCACGAAGCGACTCAGTCTCCGCGAACGCCGGCAGGTGAGTACGCGCAACGACCTGATCCAGTCAGCGCTGGCGGTGATTGCCGAAACCGGGACAAGCGACCTCTCCGCGGTGACGATAGGCAGGATCTTGTCGGACAGCGGAATGGCGCGGGCCACCCTGTATGCCCACTTTCCTGGGGGCCGCGAAGAGTTGCTGGCCGCGGCATACCAGCACGTGGCCCACCAATTTTTGGACAACGCCCGATCAGCGATCGAATCCCGCGGCGGCGAGAAGCTGAATTGGACGCAGCGGGTTGAGGCCTTCGCCGAATCACTGCTTGCAGTTTCGGCGGACAGGGGAATCGGTTACTTCTATAACATTTCCGGGCCGCAGCTTTTGGGTTTCAGCAAGGATCGTGGCGTCGGATCCACCGGCGTGTTCACGGCCTTCAGCGCCGAACTCCACATCGCTACTCGCGCAGGAAAGATACCCAGCGACTCGAGCGAACCACTGGCCGTCTTGCTTGCCGGGAGCATGCGGGATGCCGGGATCCAAGTGGCGCTCAATCCGGACAGCGCCGCAGAACTGCAGCGCGCTTTTCGCTTTCTTCTCCGATGCTTGGATGAAACGCACGACGCCAACTGACGGAGCCGGGCGTTCGGACGATTCCTTACGGACGGAAGTCCCGCATGCCGGCACCTAACGTGCACCCCCGGGCAGCACACGCGGCCTCAGCCGGGCAACGAGCGTCGCGGCGAGCAACGCCGTCGTGAGTTCCAGGCCGATGACCAGCAAGAGTTCGGCAGCGCCGGACGTGTCCACAACCTTCGACGCTGGTCCCCCGCTGTGGGCGTGACCGGCGCCGCCCGATCCGAGCAGCAAGATGGTATGCAGGAACACCATAGCCAGTGCCGAAACGGTGACCT
Organism: Arthrobacter sp. I3; assembly: GCF_000520575.1. NCBI lineage: Bacteria > Bacillati > Actinomycetota > Actinomycetes > Micrococcales > Micrococcaceae > Arthrobacter > Arthrobacter sp. I3. Next base: position 4,881 of record NZ_KI914916.1, on the reverse strand, counting down.
GATGGAGAGCTCCCATTCTGCTGTGTCGCCAGATGTGGACCGTACAGGGGACGCAGACGGCGGCTAGAGCAATCATGAGAGCGCCGAGCCAGGCGTCGTGGTGCCCCGAGGCCGCAAGCCACAAGTGCACGAGGCAGGACACGGCCGTCAGGGCCGCGCAGATTCGCGGGTGCAGGACGGGCCCGGCTGACCGGACCCGTCCCGCCGTCGTGGTCATTTCGTGATTCCTGACGCTCAGCTGTGGCAGTGTCCGCCGGCGTCGCCGTCGCCATGGCAGCCGGAGGACGCCTGCGAGCTGGCGGGCACGTCAAGGACAGGGCTGCGGTCGAAGAAGCCATCCGGGCGGAGCTTGAAGCCGACGGTGTCCACGGGCATCATGGGCCAGTCCTCCACCCGGGGGAAGTGGGTCAGCCCGAAGGTGTGCCAGATGACGATGTCCTGGCCGTCTATGTCGCGGTCCTGGGAGACGTAGGCAGGCAGGCCGGCTCCCCCGCTGTGCTGGTTGACGAAGTCGCCGGTGGGGTATCGCTCGTCTTCTGCATAGCGGGTGACCCACAGATCCTTCGTGGCGAACGCGGCACGGCGTGCGATGGACGAGTCCGGGTCGGCCAGCAGGGTGGGCTGGTTCTGGGAGTGGAGCTTGTACCCCACAGGTTCGCCGAGCCGGTTGCGGGACTCCGGGTTGGAGATGACCCAGGTCCGGCCGTTGCGGGCATCGGCCTCGCGGGCGGCTTCTGATTCCCGGGTGAGGACCGTGCGCTTGCGGGAGAAGGCGTTGCCGCGTTCGTTGCCCTCGCCCATGGCCTGCCGGACCACGTCCTCTTCCTCGACCCGGTTGGTGAACCCGTCAACGGCCATGTCCAGGCGGGCGCTGAACAGGTGCTGGTGGAACGGCGCGCCCAGGCCCGGGGCGAGCTGGGAAATATTGTCCGAGCCGCCTTCCGGGAACGCGGAGGTGAAGACGACGCCGGTGGCCTTGGCCTCGAATTCAATGGTGCCGTCAAGGTAGAGGTACCAGTAGAAGCCGTAGTCGTAGTTGCCGATGGTGGTGAAGAAGGAAATCACCAGGCGGCGGTTGCGGCGCGTGTAGTTGATGCCCGTGTACATATCTGAATGCTTGGACAGGATGCCCCAGTCCTCTTCGTGCATGCAGATCCCGTTGCGGATCTCGCGCGGATTGCCGAAGGCGTCGCTGACGACCGGGCTGAGGTAGGTGATATCGCCGAGGCAGTCGCAGCCCAATTCCAGGGAATTGGCGTACTGGCCCACCAGGTATTCACCGGTGTCGAAGTAGTTCTGCCAGGACCGGATCGGCGACGGATCACCATACGGGACCACCATCTCGGCGATGGACGCCCGGTTGATGATGGGCCGCAGGCGGTCGCCGTCCTGGAAAGCGATGTTGTGCAATACGATACCTTCGCGGGAATCGAAGCCGACGTCCAGGCTCCACTTCTCCCACTCCACGTGGTTGCCGCCGCTGACCGCGAAGCTGGGCCCCTCCGGCTGGGTGATGCTAATGGGCTTCTGCGTGGTCCGCAGCGGCCCGGTCAGCTCCGGGTCGGTGTAGTTGCCGTGCTCTGCCGGCACCGGGAAGATGCCGGTGTCGATTACCCGGGTCACGGTCTTGCTCATGACGTCGACGTATCCAACCAGGCCATCCACCGGGTGCGCCCACGCGCTGTCCTCAGGAAAATCCTGCACGAAGGCAAGCCCGCGCAGGATCCGCCGGCCCTTCTCCTCCGGGTACTCGTAAACACCGGCGGACAGCGGAGCGACCCGGACATTTGCGACATCCAGGTTCCTGGCGGCCAAGGCCTTGAGCCACCGCTCGTCATGGGCCAGGAGCTGCTCGACGATCTCGAACTCCTCCTCCAGGACGGGAAGCTCCCCGGTGGCTGTTGTGTCGAGCTCCAGAGCGGAGATCAGCGTCCCGGTCGAAACGGAAACGATCGCGTCCGTCGGCGCAGCGCCCGACACGTCATGAATGAATGCGCGGAACCGACGGTCCTCCGCTTCCTGTCCCCGCGACGGATCCAGAAGGCCGAGGTAAGCGATCCGCTTCTCCGGTCCGAGCAGGCCGTTTGCACTCAACAGCGACTGAGCTTCATGGATTTCGTCAGGGGACGCCAACGGGTGGCGGACGGCCGTTTGCAGTACTGAAGTTCGCATGGATCCTCCGGTTCGACTTCGAAAAAATGTTTTTCTATGACTGTAGATAATACGCGCTTGTGACCCGGCCCACAAGTGAGGAGCGGAGTCCAAAGTTTTTTTTCGCCAAGTGTTGAAAAAAGATGACGGAGCTTCTAGTGTGTGTTGTGTCACACGGCAGAAAGTGCCGGACGTTGACGGCAGCGCGCTGAGACCGCGCGCAGTGCGCCAATCGGCCACCAGCAAAACCCTCCCCGCAACACCAGCAACCCCTCTCTCCCCCCTAAAAGGAGCACGATGAGCACCAGCACAGCCACCAGCACCGTGGAAACGTCGTCGGCCGCGGCAGGATCCAGCCGGACAATTCTTAATCCAGCCACGGGCCAGCCCGTCGGGGAGGCGCCGGTCCACACCGTTGAGGACCTGGAGCGCGCGGTCGCCGCCGCCCAGGCAGCGCAGCCGGCCTGGGCCGCGCTGGGGCACGATGCCCGGTCCGCCTCGCTGATGAAGGCCGCCGACGCCGTCGAACGCTCCGCCGAAGAACTCGCCCGGCTGCTCTCCCGCGAGCAGGGCAAACCGCTCAACGGCCCGAATGCCCGCTTCGAGGTCGGCGCCTGCGCCGCCTGGCTTCGCGCCGCCGCCGGCACGCCGCTGGACCCCGAAACCGTGGTGGACGACGGCGAAACCCGCGCCGAACTGCACTACCGGCCGATCGGCGTCGTCGGCGCGATCGGGCCCTGGAACTGGCCCATGCTGATCACCGTCTGGCAGATTGGCCCGGCCCTGCGGATGGGCAACGCCGTCGTGGTCAAACCCTCCGAATACACGCCGCTGTCCGTCCTGGCCCTGGTCGAAATCCTCAACCAGGAACTCCCCGAAGGCCTCCTCACGGTGGTCTCCGGCGGCCGCGACGTCGGCGAGGCCCTGGCCGGCCACCCCGCGATCGGCAAGATCATGTTCACCGGCTCCACCGCCACCGGCAAAGCCATCATCAAATCCTCCGCCGACACCGTCAAACGCCTCACCCTGGAACTCGGCGGCAACGACGCCGGCATCGTCCTGCCCGACGCCGACCCCCAGGCCATCGCCGAGGGCCTCTTCTGGGGCGCGTTCATCAACACTGGCCAGACCTGCGCCGCGCTCAAGCGCCTCTACGTCCACACCGACATCTACGACGCAGTCTGCGAAGCCTTGACCAACGTCGCCGCCGCCATGCCGATGGGCAACGGCCTCGACGAGGCCAACGTCCTGGGTCCGCTGCAAAACCGGGCCCAGTACGACATCGTCGCGAGGCTCGTTGAGG
>NZ_KI914916.1:0-1327 GCF_000520575.1 Arthrobacter sp. I3 | reverse complement strand
GCCCGCGACTCCGGCGCCAAGATCCTGCTCGGCGGCAACCCTGACCCGGACCAGCCCGGCAACTTCTACCCCACCACCCTCGTCGCCAACATCGACAACAGCAACCCCCTCGTCGCCGAAGAACAGTTCGGCCCCGCCCTGCCCATCATCCGCTACACCACCGTGGACGAGGCCGTCGCCATGGCTAACGCCGTCGACGTCGGACTCGGCGCCTCGGTCTGGTCCGCCGACCCCGCCGAAGCCCGCAAGGTCGCGGCCAGGATCGAAGCCGGCACCGTGTGGATCAACGCCCACGGCATGGTCAACCCCATGATTCCCTTCGGCGGGTCCAAGCAGTCCGGCTACGGACTCGAATTCGGCGTCGAAGGCCTCAAAGCCCTCGGCGTGCCGCAGATCATCAACGGCTGACACCGGCCGGCGCCCGTATGGGCGCCGGGCCGGGCTGCCCACCCGACTCTTCCTCCGGCCAAGAACGGCAACGTGGATCGCGCGTCCCCGTTCCTGACGAACCGGACTGCGTGGTCACCAGTAGGCCACCCGCTATTTTTCAGGAAAACCCCATGCAGAGCCGGTCAACGGAGACCGCTGCGTCGTCGCCTTAACTATTTCCCCGGAGGCTGAAAATGTCCCACGAATCTTCACCAATCCCTACTGTCGCCCAACCGCCGGGCTTGAGCCGGCGTACTCTTGGTGTTCCGGCCTTGGTCTTCATGACCATTGCCGCCTCGGCACCGCTCACGGTGGTCGCCGGCGGCTACCCCGCCAACTTTGCGGTAACAGGGGTGCTCGGTGTTCCCCTTTCCTTCCTTGTGCTCGGCGCCTGCCTGACCCTGTTTACCGTGGGCTACGCCGCTATGAGTTCGCGAATCCGAAATGCCGGGGCGTTCTATGCGTACATCGCCCAGGGCCTTGGCAAGAGGACCGGTGTAGGGGCGTCGTTCGTTGCCCTCACGGCGTACAATTCCATCCAAATCGCCGTCTACGGTCTCTTCGGTTTTGCCTCGGCAACCTTCATCAATGAAAAGACCGGGGCGGATGTCCCGTGGTGGGCAACTGCCGGAGTTGCCTTCCTGGTCGTCGCGTGGCTCGGCATCAACAAGGTTGATTTCTCTGTGCGGGTAGTGGCCGTGATGGTGGGACTGGAATTTCTTGCAGTCATCGTCTTCGACGTTGCCGCATTTGCTGTGCAGCCGGAAGGGGTTTCGGCAACAGGCCTGATGCCGGGCGATTTGTTTACCGCCGGCGTCGGCGCTGCCCTGGCCTTTAGCATTGCCAGCTTCATGGGATTTGAATCGGCGGCGATCTACAGCGAGGAGTCGAAAGACCC